>JASLAV010000510.1 GCA_030146905.1 Lentzea sp.
CCGACGATTCCGGGCGCTCGACCGGCGTGCCCGCGCTACGCCTCCAGCGCCGGCTCGTCGCGACGGGCGAGCCGGCAGACGGCGACGAGCCTGAGCGTCAGCCAGTCCGCACTCGACCAGTCCACGATCGCTGGCGGCTCCCAGCCGTGCACCTTGGCCTCGTCCAGCACGCCCTTGGCGTAACCGGCCAGCAGCACCGCCCCCGCCACCGCCACCGCAGGCACGCCGAACGCGAGGATGTCGCGCACCGCCGCACCGTGCTGGTCGATCGCCGCCAGCACCCCGGGTGCCAGGACGCCAGGCGCCAGCACCGCCGCAATACCGAGTTCGTCGCTCAACCGGTCCAAGAACCGGCGAGCGGAGAAGTCCCTCCAACCGCTCACAAGCCCGACACCCTACGCTGTGCGGGGCAATCGACCCACTATCGAACACATGTTCTATGATCACGCCGGGTCGAGCCGGATGCGCAGAGAGGAAAACCGAGAACGTGCAGGCGGACACGCTCGTGGAGCAGGAAGAGACGGTGGACGCCGAGGCGCCCGCCGCACCCGTGCAGCAGGAGGTCGCACCCGTGGCAGAGCAGGTGGAGCAGGCCGCGACGCCTGAGGCCAAGCCCGCCGAGGCCGAGGCCAAGCCCGCGAAGCGGCCGAAGTCTACGGCCAAGAAGACCCGCACGGTCGAGCTGACGCTGACCGTCACCGGGACGGCCGACGGCGAGTGGCAGGCCGACCTGGTGCACGGCACCAAGCGGGTCGTGCAGGGCCTGTCGATCTCGGCCGCGGCGGTGTCGCGGGCGGCCAAGGAGCTGCACGACGACATCGCGGGCGGCATCGACGAGGTCATCGAGGCGGCCCGCGACCAGCACCGCACGCGGATGGAGGAGCTGGAGGCCGAGCTCGCGAGGGTCAAGGCCGCACTGGCCGAGCTGAGCGACTGACCACCCGGGGCGGGGGCCGCCCTTTCACGAGTGACCCCCGTTCCGCACCTACCGCGACTGGTCCAGCACCAGTTGGGCGTGCGCGGCAGCCGACGTGACGCGACGATGTCACGTTCGGACCGCCCTGCCGGGGAATCCGGGAACCGCTGCGCTGCTCGATCGGCACTGCCAAGCGGGTGAGCGCGACGCCTCAGCTCTCCGGGCCGAGAACGACCGCCAGACGCTGGAGAAGGTAACCCGCGCACCAGCGCGCTTCGGTGTCCTTCGGATCGACAGCTTCCTTCGCCAACTTGGTCGCGAGCCGCCGGGGTTCCGGCGCGCCGGAGGGATCGTCTGCGACCGCGAGGGCGACATCCCAGGCGCACTGAGTCAGCCGGGACACCTCCGATGCCAGGCACAGCCGCCGCACGACGTCGTCAGTCTCCAACACGCTGACCACGACGTCGGCGTTCTCCCTGCCCGGCAGGAAACCCAAGATGCTCACCGCGTTGGCCCGCAGCGTCGACGTCTCGCCGCTGACGGCCCACCGCCGGAAGTGCCCGATCGCATTCGGCCCCAGTACCGGAGCCACTGCCGCATCGATGGAACTGGACGTCGGCCCCTCGGCGAAGATGTCCGGCTCTCCGCTCTCCACGGCCCTCTGAATGTGTTGCAGGTGTTCCGGGCTTTCGATCTTCCGAAGTCTCGGGTGATTGATGTCCGCTCGATACACGCCGACCCCCAATGCTCGTTCGTACGCCGCGACCACTTCCAGCGTAACCGGGTTGACACCGGTCTCGACCAGCCCCAAGTACGACTTCGAGTAATTGGTGGCTTGCGCCATGCGGGCGAGGGAGAACCCGGCGTACTCCCTGGCAGCCCTGAGCCGTGTGCCCACCACCTCGAGACCTCGTGACACAGCCTGCTCCTTGCTTCGAGCGATACCAGACCGTAGCGCACCACATACCAGACCCGCTCGTGGCAGCGCGGGACCAGACATCACCAGACCGCCGACCAGACGCCGCCAGACGCGCCGATCACGACGTCCGCTCGGCAAAGCAGGTAGGAACGGAGTCGCTCGCGGGGATCGGCCGGGTGGCGGGTTGGGCGGAGATCGCGGTCGGACGGTCCGGGAGAGACGATGTGGTGGGTGACCCTGATATCGATCGGCGTAGCGGCGTTCGCCATGACGCTCGTCCGATTCCACCGATGCGTCCGCTGCAACTGCCACGACTGTCGAAGCCGATTCCCGTGGCTCCGCCGTGTGCACGAGTGGGTGCCGAGGTGCGGTGCCCACGAGGTGCGCCGTACCCGGGTGAGCTTTCCCGCGCTGCCCTCCCGAATACGGAGAGCACACGAACACGCGTCAGCACCAACAACGCAGCAACGCCACCACGTGGCAGAAAGAGAGTTGTCCGCAGATGGCACAACCCGCAGATGCGATCGAGCAGACGCCGTACCTCCGGATCACCAGTGAGGCGGAGTTCGAGGAATCCATCACCGCCGACGGCGACTACGAGATCAGCTTCGGCGCGGCGGCGACCGTCGCGCTGACCCCCGACGCGGCGGAGAAGTTCTTCTGGATGCTCAGCACGAGGATCCCGGAGCTCCGCCGACTGGCCGAGGCGTTCACCCTGAACTGATCGACGCACTCGACGGAGCCCTCCCGGCTGAACGGTGAGGGCTCCGCGTCGTTCACGCCCAGAGGCGCTGCGGCTCATCGCGCAGCCCGTTGCGCACCTACCGCGACGGGTCCAGCACCAGTTTGCCGGTGGTGCGGCGGGCTCGCAGGTCCTCGTGCGCCCGGCGCACCTCGGACAGTCCGTACTCGCCGCCCGGCACGGCCCGCAGGTCGCCCGCGAGGACCAGGTCGAACAGTTCGGCCATGGCCCGGTGCACGACCTTCCCCGGCAGCTTGAACGCGTGCGGCAGCCACATGCCCGCGATCGCCGCCGACTTGACCAGGAGCCGGCCCGGGTCGACCGGCGACGGCTGCTCCCGGCTGGCCATGCCGTAGAACGCGAGCCGCCCGAACGGCGCCAGCGCGGCGATGCTCTGGTCGGTGACCGAGCCGCCGGTCATGTCCAGCACGATGTCGACCCGCCGGCCGCCGTTGGCCTCGCGCAGCGCGTCGGTCATGTTCTCCGCGGTGGACTCCCCGGCGACGTCCGCGCCGAGGTCCAGCGCCAGCTCGCGCTTGTCCTCGGTGCTCGCGGTGGCGATGACGCGTCCCGCGCCCCACTTCTTCGCCAGCTGCACGGCCAGCGACCCGACCCCGCCTGCCGCGGCGTGCACGACGACGCTCTCCCCCGGCTCCAGGTGGGCGCTGCGACGCAGCAGCAGCCACGCCGTCGCGCCCTGCACCACCATGCTCAACGCGGTCAGGTCGTCCACGCCGTCCGGCACGTCGAACGCGGTCGCCTCGGGCACCGCGGCCTTCTGCGCGTAGCCGCCGAAGTTGGTGAGGGCGACCACGCGCCGGTCGCCCGCCGTGCCGACGACCTCGCCGCCGGGCACCAGCGGCAGCTCCATCTTGGACAGGTAGGAGTTCTCGGCCTGGTGGGTGTCGGCGTAGTTCAGGCCCGCGCGGCTGACCTCGACGAGCAGTTCGCCCGGTCCGGCGACGGGGTCGGGCAGCTCCACCTCGGTGAGGACTTCCGGTCCGCCGAACTCGGTGATCTGGATCGCGCGCATGGTCGGGCATGATGCCGCGCATGCACTTCGAGCCCAGCGACCGCTGCAAGGACTTCTCCGAGCGGCTGACCGCCTTCATGGACGAGCGGGTCTACCCCGCCGAGGAGCTCTACGAGGAGCAGCTGCGCGAGAGCGGCGACCCCCCACTTCGACCCGCCGATCATGGAGGAGCTCAAGGAGG
>JASLAV010000512.1 GCA_030146905.1 Lentzea sp.
TCACGACCACGGCCGCCGCGCCGTCGGAGATCTGCGACGCCGAGCCCGCGGTGATGGTGCCGTCGGGGGCGAACGCCGGGCGCAGCTTGGCCAGCGTCTCCGCCGTGGTGTCGGCGCGCACGCCCTCGTCGACGCCGACCAGCACCGGGTCGCCCTTGCGCTGCGGGATGGAGACGGGAGCGATCTCCTCGTCGAAGACGCCGTTCCCGGCGGCCTTGGCGGCCAGCTGGTGCGACCGGGCGGCGAACGCGTCCTGCTCCTCGCGGGTCAGGCCGTGGCGCGCGTTGAACTTCTCCGTGGACATGCCCATCGCGACCTGGTCGAACGCGCAGAACAGCCCGTCGTGGGACATGTGGTCGAGCATCGTCACGTCGCCGAACTTGAACCCGCCGCGAGACTTCTGCAGCAGGTGCGGCGCCTGCGTCATCGACTCCTGGCCGCCCGCCACCACGACGTCGAACTCGCCGGCGCGGATGAGCTGGTCGGCGAGCGCGATCGCGTCGATGCCGGACAGGCACACCTTGTTGATCGTGAGCGCGGGCACGGTCATGGGGATGCCGGCGTTCACCGCGGCCTGGCGCGCCGGGATCTGGCCCGCGCCCGCGGTCAGCACCTGACCCATGATCACGTACTGCACCTGCTCGGGCGCGACACCGGCCCGTTCCAGTGCCGCCTTGATCGCGACGCCACCGAGCTGGGCGCCGGAGAAGTCCTTCAACGATCCGAGCAGTCGCCCCATCGGGGTTCGGGCCCCGGCGACGATGACGGAACCGGACACAGCAGCCTCCACAGCGGGTGTAAGCGGTTGTTAACTCGCCACGATACCCACGGTTACCGCAGAGTAGCCGTGTGAGGCCTCACACAGCGCTACCTGCACCGATTCGGCCACTAACCTATCCGGCCATGGAAGAACTCCGCGGTTTCGTCACCGCCATCGACCACGTCGGCATCGCCGTGCCCGACCTCGACGCCGCGATCGCGTTCCACCGCGAGCACTTCGGCCTCCAGGTCGCGCACGAGGAGGTCAACGAGGAGCAGGGCGTGCGAGAGGCGATGTTGCGCGCCCCCGGCGACGACGGCACGGGCACCGCCGTGCAGCTGCTCGCGCCGCTCACGCCCGAGTCCACCATCGCGAAGTTCATCGGCCGGTCCGGGCCGGGGCTGCAGCAGCTGGCCTACCGGGTGTCCGATGTGGACGCGGCGGCGGAGGCGCTGCGCGCGAAGGGGTTGCGGCTGCTGTACGAGGAGGCGCGGCGCGGCACGTCCGACAGCCGGGTCAACTTCGTGCACCCCAAGGACGCGGGCGGCGTGCTGGTGGAGCTGGTCGAGCCCGCAGCGGCCCACTAGGGCCGCTCACCAGGCCGTTCACAGAATTCGCCCCCGGGCCGACAAGCCCTCTGCCAACGCCTGCGCCTCCCCTTCGGTCCGGGCCTGCGGCTGCCACCGCGGGTCCGGGTCGTCGTCGCCCCAGGCGGTGCCGGCGATCCGGCCGCCGTGCGCCGCGCCCGCCAAGACCACTTGGTCCACGCCTTCGGCATGACTCGCACCTCCGCCCCCTAGGACGTCTCGACGCTCGCTTGGCCGACCACCCGGTCAAGGCCGACCGATCGGGCGGAAATGCCAGTGCGGTGGCTCACAGCGCGGGTTCTGAATCGGTTACCCGTGGGTAACCTCCGGCCACTCGCATGGGCCTCGCGACCTCGCGAAGCGCGCCACACCGAACATCCCGGAGCCCCCATTGGGAGGGAACGCCGTGCAGAAGATCCTCGACGCGATCCTCGCGGACGAACTGGACGCGATCGGATCGCTTGACGTACCGGAGAGCTACCGGGGTGTGACGGTGCACGCCGACGAGGTCAAGATGTTCGAGGGCCTCGAGACCAAGGACAAGGACCCCCGCAAGTCGCTGCACGTCGACGAGGTCGCCACGCCGGAGCTGGGCCCCGGCGAGGCGCTGGTGGCCGTGATGGCGAGCGCCATCAACTACAACACGGTGTGGACCTCGATCTTCGAGCCGCTGTCCACGTTCGCGTTCCTGAAGAAGTACGGCGGCCGGCACGACCAGCCGTTCCACGTGGTCGGCTCCGACCTGGCGGGCGTGGTGCTGCGCACCGGTCCCGGCGTGAACGCGTGGAAGCCCGGCGACCGGGTCGTCGCGCACTGCCTCGACGTGCAGCTGGAGCACCACGACGGGCACAGCGACACCATGCTCGACCCCGAGCAGCGCATCTGGGGCTTCGAGACCAACTACGGCGGCCTCGCCGAGATCGCGCTGGTCAAGGCCAACCAGCTGATGCCGATGCCCGCCCACCTGACGTGGGAAGAGGCGGCGTCACCCGGTCTGGTGAACTCCACCGCCTACCGGCAGCTCGTGTCCACCAACGGCGCGAACATGAAGCAGGGCGACACCGTGCTGATCTGGGGCGCGTCCGGCGGCCTCGGCTCCTACGCGACCCAGTTCGCGCTCAACGGCGGCGCCACCCCGGTGTGCGTGGTGTCGTCGCCGGAGAAGGCCGAGATCTGCCGCCGGATGGGCGCGGAGCTGATCATCGACCGCAGCGCCGAGGGCTACCGGTTCTGGAAGGACGAGCACGAGCAGGACGTGCGCGAGTGGAAGCGGCTCGGCGCGAAGATCCGCGAGCTGACCGGCGGCGACGACCCGGACATCGTGTTCGAGCACCCGGGCCGGGAGACGTTCGGCGCGTCGGTCTACGTGACGCGCAAGGGCGGCACGATCGTGACGTGCGCGTCCACCAGCGGGTACATGCACCAGTACGACAACCGGTACCTCTGGATGCACCTCAAGCGGATCGTCGGCTCGCACTTCGCGAACTACCGCGAGGCGTGGGAGGCCAACCGGTTGGTCGCCAAGGGGAAGATCCACCCGACACTGTCCAAGGTGTACTCGTTGGCCGACACCGGGCAGGCCGCGCACGACGTGCACCGCAACGCCCACCAGGGCAAGGTGGGCGTGCTGACGCTGGCCCCGGAGGAGGGCCTGGGCGTGCGCGACCACGAGCTGCGGGCCACCCACCTGGACGCGATCAACCGTTTCCGGGGCGTCTAAAGCGAAATCACCCCCGATGTGCGGCGCTCGGGTGACCGCCGCACATCGGGAGCGGGTAGCGTGAGCGGCATGGGCCTCGCCGACGACCGTGACCTCGTCCCCCTGGGATCCGGCTTCGACATCGTCAAGCGCGGGTACGACCGCGCCCAGGTCGAGGACCACCTGGAACGCCTGGACTCCGACCTGCGCCTGCTCGCGGCCGACCGGGACGCGGCGGTCTCGCAGACCAACGACCTGGCCCGGCAGCTGGAAGCGGCCCGGTCGGAGATCGCGGAGCTGCGCGGCCAGGTGGAGCGGCTGTCGCTGCCGCCGACCACGCTGGAGGGCCTCAGCGAGCGGTTGCAGCGGATGCTGCGGCTCGCGCAGGACGAGGCGAACGAGATCAAGGCGCGGGCCGAGGCCGAGGGCGGGCACATCCGCGCCAAGGCCGAGACCGACGCGGGGGTGCTGCGC
The DNA here is from genome assembly GCA_030146905.1 of Lentzea sp. Next base: position 3,521 of record JASLAV010000512.1, read on the forward strand.
ACCCGGTACGAGAAGCTGATCGCCGAGCT
>JASLAV010001154.1 GCA_030146905.1 Lentzea sp.
CGGCCCTGCAGAGTTGCGACAGCTTGGCCGCCGAGAAGCCGACCAGCTCACCCAGCTCCGCGAGTGACCAACCGCGTTTCGTCCGCCAGCCCAGCACGGTCCGGCTCAACGCCCGGACTTCCAGACTTGCTCTCCCGGCGACCAGATCCAACGCCATGTGCCATCAACCTGTTCTTGATTCGTGAATCCATTTTCGACGTTCACTTCTGGTGGCGTTGGGCCGCCCAGGGCCGCTGCGCCAGACCTGTCTGCCGCCGCCACTGTCGATCGCATTGCGGGCACTCGCTCCACAACCCGTCCGGGTACTTGGGCGGCGTCTTCTCTGGAACCACAACCTCAGCACCGCACAGCGCCTCTCCGCGTGCACCCGGAGCCGCCAATGCCCGCGGGATCGCATGTCGTGCGCCGAGGTACGGCAGCCAGCGGAAGGGGCGGGGCGGCGTAAGGCCTTTCACCGCAACGACTTTGCGTTCCGGTGATGTCATTTCCGGTCGGGAGCACACATGATCACCTCATCTGGAGGACCGCGCGTGCCACGGTCGTGAAGTCAGGAACCGGCACACCACCTGGTTCGGTGATCCACCGCAACCGATGCGTTCCGAACCGGCTGGGTGGCAGATCGACGCACCGCCCGGCCCGGACATGATCGACGTCCTGTTCGGCCATCTCCGGCAGAGGAGTACCGGTGTGCGACCCGGCGAGGAACACCCAGCGCACGCCGTGGTCGTCAGGCGACTCGAACAGCGGGACCGTGTCTCCCAGCGCGGTTCGCACTTGCTCACCGAGCTTTTTGGGCATATCCAGCGCGTCGATCCCGCATCCGGACACCAGCCACACACCAGTGCGGAATACACCCACCGTCCATCTGTACTCGTCCTGATAGGACTGTGCGGCGGCCTCGAACTCGGTCTGCGGTCCCTCTCGTACGCCGATACCGAGACGAATTGTATTGCGGGGCAAGGACATGATCACCTCACGATCGCGGGTAGGAGAAGACGGGGAGCCAGCCGCGACATCGGTGGCGGCAGGTCGTCCAGGCCGTCCAGCACATCGGCGAGCGTGCCCGTGGCCAGCCAGCACGCCCGAGGACAACCCCCGCCGACCATCGACTCGGTGAGGAACCGCCCAGCCTGGGCGTCGGTGTCTGACCTGACCCGCAGCACGTCGAGCCACGGGCCGTGGCAGAACGAATAGATCAGCTCCACCAGCTCATGCGGCGGGTCGGGTGAGCGGACCGGGTCGAAGGACCAGCCCCGCACTTGGTGCAGATCCCGCAGGCGCTGCATCTGCGTGACCGCATCAAGAGCGCGGGCGTTCACAACTCGGCCCTCGTCAGGGCGTGACGGCCATGGCCGGCGGGATGGAACAGGGCGATCTGGGCTTGCAGGAACACCCGGCATGGCACCCGGCGTCGCCGCCACCACCGGCCCGCTCGGTGGCACTGGCGGCAGTGACCGTTGTCGTCCGGGACGTGCCCGCCGAACAGCGCGTTGAAGGCGTCGACGATCAACGGCAGTTCGTCGCGAGCGATGACCAGCGCGGCCTCGTCACCGCCATCGGCGGCCACGTTCTTCACAGTCGCCAGGTAGCTCTTCACTCTGCGGTGCAGCTCGTCGAAAACCACGTCCATCGCCCCTGCACCCCTCCCGTCGAGCCTGAGTGCCCGTCGCGGGCACTTTGCTGGGGCCGACGGGACTGCAGGGGCGCTTCACCACCACGTGACAGCCCGGCCATCGAGACCAGCAGTCCCGCCGGCCCGTGCAATAGCACGACTTCTATCGCCCAATCGGGTCGCTGGAGAGCTGTTGCATGGGAGCGTGCAGCGCTAATCTCGCCTGCATGGCAGCACCAACTCGGGCGAAGAAGCGTCTCGGCGATCACCTCGCGCGATTGCGAGACAGCGCTGGCAGATCTCTCGCGCAGACGGCAAAGGAACTCAGGACGTCAGACAGCACCATCAGCCGGTACGAGTCAGGACACGTGCTGCCGAACTGGGCGAGCGTCGCCGCCTTGTGCGCGTCCTACGACGCCAGCGACGAGGATCGCGACACCGCGGCCCGGCTGTGGGAGAACGCGAGCGATGAACCTCCGCGCGTGCGCCTGCCCGCAGGCTCGACCAAGGCGTTCCGCACGTTCGTCCGCGCCGAGCTCGAAGCCGACAAGGTGCGCACCGTTCAGTCGCTGGCCGTGCCCGGCCTGATCCAGGTGAAGTCCTATGCCCGTGCCATCGAGGCGGCCGCTCACCGGTTCTACAAGCAGGATGTGCGACTCGACAGCCACGTCACCACACGCCTCAACCGGCAGAAACGGCTGGAGAACGGCGAACTGCAGCTGCACGCGCTGATCGACGAGGCGGTCATCGAGCGCGAGGTCGGTGGTCCGGACGTGATGGAGGAACAGCTTCACCGCCTGCTGACCGTCGGCGCACGAGCCAACGTCATCTTGCAGATCATCCCCAAGACCGCCGGTGCCTACGGCAGCATGTCCGGGCCGTGCACGATCATCAGCTTCCCGAGTCCGGCCGATCCGCCGGGCGTTTACCTGGAATACCCGGCCGGAGGTGCGTGGGTGGACAATGAGGCTGACGTAGTCCGCTTCACCACCATGTTCGACGACGTGAGCCTGGTCGCGTTGTCGCCCACCGAGACGGCAGCGCGCATCGGCCGACAGATAGGGGCGCTCGGCAGACAATGAGCAGCAGCAACTCCATGTGGCGCAAGAGCAGCTACTCGGGAGGAGCCGGCAACGAGTGCGTGGAACTCGCCGTGAGCACTGACGACGTCGGCGTCCGCGACTCCAAGAACCCGCGCGCGGCGATGCTTCGGTTCAAGCGTGCGACGTTCGGCAGCTTCATCGATGAACTGCGGAACGGGACAGACTTGCAGTAACAACCGGCGGGATGGACGGCCTACGAGCCGTCCATCCTGTGCTCAGGTTATCGCCGCCGCTGAACTCGACCCTTCGGCCTATCGGTGACCTAGTACGCCCGCGTGCGCTGCTCGAGCTTGAACGCGTCGCGACTGATCACAGGCTTAGAACTCCTAACAGAATGATCTTGGAATAGGGTTGATCATCGGCGTGTTGACCCTGGTGTGAGGAAGGGTGAGCAGCTTCCGTGGATCGTGTCCGACGAGTTGTGGGCGCGGATCGAGCCGCTGCTCCCGGTGGTCCC
>JASLAV010001203.1 GCA_030146905.1 Lentzea sp.
GTCTCCGGGTACCCGGTGACGTTCTGGCGCTACATCGACGGTCGCAACGGCGGTCGCGGGGATGTCGGCGCCTTGGGCCGCCTGCTGCTGAAGCTGCACGAAACACCTCGCCCGACGACGTTCGAGCTGCCGGAGCAAGACATCCTCGCGCGCGTCCAGCCTCGGATCGGATCCGCGGGCGTGCCAGATGCTGACAAGCGCTTCCTGCTGAACAGGGTGGCTGAACTCCGGGAGGAGATCAACGCGCTCGAGTTCCCGCTTGAACCGACGGCGACCCATGGGGACGCACACGTCCAGAACTTGATGATCAGCGACAGCGCAGCGATCCTGATCGACTTCGAGCGCTTCTCGTGGGGCCAGCCGGAGTGGGACTTGGCCATGACGGCGACTGAGTACCTGTCCGCCAGCTGGTGGACAGCGGATGAGTACCGCAAGTTCTGCGAGGCCTACGGCCACGATGTGACACAGTGGGACGGCTTCAAGGTCCTGCAAGCCACGCACGAGATCAAGATGACTACGTGGATCATGCAGAACATTGACGAGTCCGAAGAGATCGCTGCCGAGTACGCCACGCGGATCGAGACCATGCGGACCGGGCGCGCAACGGAGCCGTGGCGACCCTTCTAAGCGATCCGTGTCAGCAGTGTGGCGGTTCCCAGGTCGAGGCCTGGATAGTGCAGGATCACCCGCTCGACGAACAGGCGCGTGCGGTGATCGTTTGCGTGTAGCGCCGCGAGCTGCGCGTGGAAGTCGGTCAGGTACCGCACATACCTGCTGGATTGCAGCGGACCAGCAAGGTCTACCGCGTCGATCGCGAGATCAACGGCTTCCTCCAGGTCGCCGTTCGTGAGCGCCCCCGCGGCCGAGACCATGCCGATGAAGGCCCGCGTTCGCGGCGGAGTGTCGTCGGGCGCGATGGCTTGCGCCGCATAGAGCCTGGCCTTCTCCGGTTGTTTGAGATCACGGAAGCCGTGGGCGGCCTCCCCCGCGAGCTCCTCGGCATTGAAGTAGCTGATCCACGGTGGCTCGTCGTCGGGGACGTGCTGACTGAAGAAGCGCTCAGCCTCGTGCATCACGCGGGCGAACTCGCGGGCCTGGCCGCTGCTTGCCAACGCCCTGGCCTCCATCGCAAGGAACATCGCGGTAACCGCCGGCGTGGCCTTGCCGATGGTCGACCCCTGCGCCGCACGCGCGAACTGGACGGCGTCGTTGAAGCGCCCGAGGTAGTTCGCCTGGTGGCTGAGGTTCGCCAGTAGCCTTCCGCCCAGGACGTGGTCCTGAGCCTCGCGAGCAAGCCGGAGTCCCTGTACGAAGTACCGCTGCGCTGCTCCGTGACGGCCTGCGTCGTAGGCGCTCCACCCGAGCAGTTGTGCGACCTCCGCGGCTGCGCTAAACAGGTCGCGCCGTTCCGGCTCGCTGTGAGTGCCTTGCAGAAGCGGCGTGATCTCGGTCTTGAAGTAGAAGAGCAGCATCTTGCGGACGTGTCCGCCCCCATACCGGAAGTCGAGGTCCATCAGGTTCGCTGCTGTCGCACGAATCGCCGATGCCGCCGCTCCCCCACCTCGACGCAGCTCGTCCGCATCAGCCACGTGCAGCGAGTCGCCGAACATGTAGCCGGTGATGATGCTCGGCGTCGCCTCCTGCGCCCACTGAGAACGCACAAGGGCAGGCTGGTCTTCGAGGTCAGCCGCGGTGAGCTGGCTCATCAGGTCAACGGCTGCGTCCGCACTCGGCGGGTACTCGGCGCCGTGCTCTGTCGCATCGGGGCCAACGGTCTGAAGTCCGCCGTTGAAGCCGATCTCCGCCAGGTCGACGCGCCGGCCCAGCTTGGCACCGAGAGCAAGCGCGATGTAGTTCTGAGTCGCTGCCTTCGGCCGTGTCCCGTCGAGCCAGCGACGAACCGACACATGATCGGCCGAGATGGTCTGACCATCGCGTTGGGCGAGTTCTCGTACTCGTGCGGCAAGCCCCTTGTTGCTCATGTCGGCTTCCGCCATCAACGCAGCTAGGAGCCTGTTCGGTTCGCTGTTCCCGGTCAACTGATCACCGCGTTGGCACGCTGTGCACCTTCCGTGCACCCCCTCTGTGCATGAATGCACCCCCTTGAGCACACTGCAATGCACCCCCTCACCTGGCGTTCTATGTGTACATGAACAGAACGCCGGATGACCTGGAATTCATCAGCCTCAGGTTGCGCCAGTTGCAGATCGCCATAACGAGGGTCACTGAGAAGGTGGAACGGATCGAGAATCGTCGGCGGCTTCGAGCTGCTCGACGCGCTCAGTCAGATGCAAGACCGCCGCCTGCAACTGGTCGAGCTGACGAGTAATCGTCTCGATCGTGACCGGGTTGCGATCCTCGGCCGGCGGTTCCTGAACGAACACGCCTACGGCCGGTCTAGCGACAACCCAACCCTCGGCCTCAAGGATCTGTGCGGCCTTCTGCGCCGTTCCGAGCGCCACGCCGTGTTGCTCGGCGAGTCTCCGATGACCGGGGAGACGGGCACCAACTTCCAAGACACCGGCCCGGATGTCGTCCTTGATCGCTTCAACGACTCGCTGGTACGCGGCAAGTCCTGGCTGGTCGCTCACGACGTCAGCCTAACTGCACTGACCCACACTGCTACAGATCACCCGATTGGACTATGTCATCCGATCCATACTGCTATACATTGGTATGCATCAGATGTTCGACGCCGGAGGTTTGACATGGCTCTGAACGACATCCCCGTGATCCTTTCCCACTACAAGCTCATGATCACCGAAGCGCCCTGCGTGAAGATGCGCGAACTCGATGGCGGGCAGCTGGTACCCGTGGTTGACCGCAACACCAACGAAGAGCAGTTCGTGGTGGTGCTCTTCGCCAAGGCTCGCCCTTCTGAGGGGCGTCGCAAGACCAAGGGTGAAGAGATCAAGGTCAACCTCCCTCGCGATCCTGGCGAAGGATTCGAGGAGGGCGACTACGTCGAGCTGATCAACCCTGTGATCAACACCTACGAGATGCGCGGAGAAGACGGGAAGATCACGGCCTCCGGCCTGTGGTTCAAGGCGGACGGTCTCACTCCCGCCGCGCGGATCGTGTCCGCTCCTGCGGCTTAGTCCCGCGAGCCCTGCCCGGCAGGCCGGTTGCCCGCTTCGAGTCGGGCCAGGGCACTCATTTTTGTTCTTTGAGAATTACACAGTGAGTCGAACCATGCCTAAATCCGGAGCGTTTCACGCACTCCGGGAGATTCGGTAAATCCAGGTACGCCTTCGTTCCTGGGTTTGCCGTGCCTCCCGAAAGGAGTTTCGGCATGGATGAGCGCTCGTACCCGATCGAACTCGCCGATTCGGACGGCGATGACCCGCGCTTCACGTTCGGCTTCGTTCACGAGGTCGGCGAAGTCCTTGCGAAGCACGGCTTTCCGGGCGTTGGCGAGAGCTGGCGCGACCACATGGAGTTGCAGCAGGCGTTGTACCGCTTCATCTACGTGGGAGACACGAGGAATGAGAGGTTGGTCAGTTGATCCAAGAGATGTTGAACGAGCGTGCCCAGCAGCGGTACGGCGCGTTCGTCGGCGCGATGGACTTCGTTGAAGAACTGCTCGTACCGCTGGAAAAGCTCATCAACCGGATGAGCGAGAAGCCCGGCAAAGCCGGTGGCTGGCGGGTCGCCACACCCGACGAACTCAAGGGCTATCTGCGAACCGCGCGGAACGACCTCAGCGCTCTACGCGAGCAAGCCAAGCGACACGAGATCAATTTGAAAGCGAAAGAGTGGGGAGCCTGATCGATGTCTCACCAGCTCGACAACGCCGTGTCCAACCTGGACCAGGCGATGAAGCAGCTACGCACGGCGATGGACGGCATCCCGGTTCGCCGTGAGGGCTTCACGGACCTGCGTCGCCGGTTCGTCCGCTCGGTCAGCGTGCTGACCACGGAAGTGTCCTACGCCCGCGGGCAGCTGCCCAAG
>JASLAV010001225.1 GCA_030146905.1 Lentzea sp.
TCGCCTCGCTGATCAACGACGTGGAGGACCGGATCTTCGCCGTCCTCCCCGACGACACCTGGTTCTACCCCGGTCACGGCGACGACTCGACGCTGGGCAAGGAACGCCCGCCACTCCGCGAGTGCCGGGCGTTCCTTGCCCAGCGTCGAGTCGTCGCCGTGACCGGGGTAGAACCAGGTGTCGTCGGGGAGGACGGCGAAGATCCGGTCCTCCACGTCGTTGATCAGCGAGGCGAAGTTGTCCGCGGACGTGGTCTTCCCCACACCCCCCGGGAAGAGTGAATCTCCGGTGAAGAGGTGCGGGTGGCCGTTCGGGTCGTCGTGGACGACCGCGATCGAGCCCGGGGTGTGGCCGCGCAGGTGGATGATCGACAACGGGACTTCGCCCACGTTGATGGTGTCGCCGTGGTCCACGAGGACGTCCGGCTGGACCGGGAGGACCGCGGCGTCCAGTTCGTGGGCGGCGGTCTTCGCTCCGTGGGCCGCTGCCAGTGCTTCCAGCGCCTGCCAGTGATCGGCGTGCTGGTGCGTCGTCACGATCGTGCGCAGGCGCGGGCCGTCCGGGATGTGGGCGAGCAGGTCCGACAGGCGCTCGTGGTCGTTGGCCGCGTCGATCAGCAACGCCTCGTTCGTGGAGCGGCAAACGAGCAGGTAGGCGTTGTTGTCCATCGGTCCGACGGAGATCTTCGTGATGGTCAGCGCGTCCAGCGTGCGGCGGGTCGCCGCGCCGCCTGGTTCGACATGACCGGTGTAGTTCTCTTGTACGTCCACGGTGGCAGACGGTAGTCGCTCCGTGCGGCGGGACGCACGCCTTCAGGTTGCATACAGGTCTTACCCATAGGGTAAGTAAGGATCAAGCTTCGAACCGCGAGTACGCCGAACGCACCGACGACGAGGGTCCCCGCCTATCGTGATTCCAGCGCAACGACAGAAACCCAGGACGCCCCGCAGGGTCAGCTGGGACGTCCTCCGCGTCGTCGCCGTCGGGTGCGTGTTGCTCCACCACGCCACGCTCACGAGCGTCAGCAGCCACCCCGGTCTCGGGCCGTTGCCGTTCGTCTTCCCGATGTCGATGGGTGCCAGCACGTTGATGGTCGTCTCGGCTTTCTTCGCCTGTGCCTCACTCGGCGGCGGCAACCCCGGCCGGTTCCTCTGGAGACGCCTCGCCCGGCTGCTGCCCGCCTACATGGCGGCCGTGCTGCTCACCTACGCCGTGCAGCGGTGGATCGCGCCGGAGGGGTGGAGCCAGCTCGACGGCAGGGATGTCGTCTACAACCTGCTGCTGGTCAACCAGTGGTTCCCTGACGTCGACATCGTCGACTTCGCCTACTGGACCGTGCCGGTCCAGCTCGCGGCTTTCATCGCCGGCGCGGTGCTCGTGAAGTTCCTCAGAGGCGCGAAGCTCAGGGTCTTCCTGTGGGCCCTCGTCATCACGCCGCTGCTGCTCCGCCCGTTGCTGGACCACTCGCACGCGTTGTTCGTGGTCTACAACGGGCTTGCGCTGCACAGGGCGCAGTTGTTCGCCGCCGGCATCGCGATCTGGTTGTGGCACAAGGACAGGCTGAAGACCCCGCACCTCGCCGCGCTCCTGACGGCCACCCTGGTCGCGCAGGCGATTCACACGACCGAGTACGGGTCCACTTTGGGGTTCGCCGTGTTGCTACTCATGGTGTGCGCGGCGGCCGCTGGACCCGATTGGGTGTTCTTCGCGCCGGTGGCCAGGCCTGTGACGTGGCTCGCGGGCATCTCGTACGGGGTCTACCTCGTGCACCAGCAGATCGGCACCGTGGTGATGGACCGCATGCACTCCGCCGGGCTGCGCTCCTGGTGGCTGCTCGGCGGGTTCCTCACCTCGGCGCTGGTGCTGGGCTGGGCGATGACGAAGTTCGTCGAACGGCCCGCGTACCGGTTGCTGACTCAGATCCAGTCGGGCAGCTCCGGCAGCTCGCCGCGCAGGTCCGTGCCGTCCGTCCTGCCGGTCAGCCACCCGAGGACGGCGCTCGCCGACCCGCTCACGGAGTTGCGGCTCGCCGGGCCGTTGACGGTCCAGATGCGCTGAGCGCCGTCGGGCAGGGTCACCTCGATGCTGAACGGGTCGACCCTGCCCGCGAACTGCGCGACGGCGTCGTCGAGGAACTCCTGCACGAAGTCGGCGGGCAGGTCGTCGAAGCCGATGCCCGCGTTCAGGTCGATGACGTGGATCCAGATCTCGCGCAGCCGGAACAGCGGCACGCTGGACGCCGGGATCGCCTGGCCCTTGGGCGCGGTGACCTCGGCACGCCACGCGTGCGCCGGCATCTCGCGGCAGGCGGCGTCGAACCGCAGGCACGCCGAGTCCAGGTCCGCCTTGATGACCTGGAAGATCCTGCGGGAGCCCTCCTCGATGTCGGCGTCGCGGTCCGACCGCGACGCGTAGGCCTGGTGCTCGACACCCGTCCTGGCCCACGTGAGCAGGTTCACCAGCGCGTCGGCGTTGCGAGCGAGATGGGTGATGACGTGTCCGCGGGACCATCCGGGGAGCAGGCTGGCGCCGCGCACGGCGGACTCGTCCAGCTCCTCGACGACCTCGTACAGCACGTCCGTCGCCTGGCGCACGGCGTTCATGTGCCGGTCGGGCACACCTCGCGGAGCGGGTACGGACGTCTGCTGCGTGGACGGCGTGTAGGTCATGTGTTGCCTCTCCCCGACGTTGAGGCCCAGAACCGAAGTGACCAGCCTAGTGAGTAAAGCCAGCTCAGGGGAATGCGGCAGCCGCTCGAACCGTTTTTGTCGGGGGTCACCTTTAGCATGGGGTGCGGGTCGGTCGCAGCCTCCGAGACGAAGCCAGTACTCTTCGAACGCTTGTTCGGGAGAGTGTGGCGTGAGTGACCCGCCAATCGCAGCCGAAGGGACCCCAGTGGCAGACCGTCTTGTTGTTCGCGGCGCCCGCGAGCACAACCTGCGCGGCGTGGATATCGACCTGC
>JASLAV010001235.1 GCA_030146905.1 Lentzea sp.
TCCCCGCAGCGCGGGGAAGACAGGGCGCGCGTTCGCCGACCACCGTCGCATCATCGAAGGGATCATCTACCGATACCGCACGGGCATCCCCCGGAGAGATCTGCCCCGCGAAGCATTCGGTCCCTGGCAGACGGTGTGGAAGCGCCATCGCAGGTGGGCGGCTGACGGCACCTGGGACACGGTTCTGGCCCAGGTGACCGCTCAGGCGGACTCGGTCAACGGGATCGACTGGATGGTCTCGGTCGACTCGACGATCAATCGGGCCCACCAGCACGCGACGAACACGGCTCGGCCGAAGAAGGACACCAGCGCTGTCACCTACCGGAGCAAGAGCGAAACAACTGTCACCAGGGGAGAGCCGGCCGGCCACGCCATAGGTCGATCGCGTGGTGGCCTGACGACCAAAATCCATCACGCCGTGGACGGCAACGGCCGCCCGCTGGCCGTCGTAGTCACCCCTGGCCAAGTTCACGACGCGCAGATCCTCCCTCTCCTACTGGGCGACATCCGAGTCCCGCGCCTTGGCCCAGGCAGGCCGCGCACCGCACCGGACGCGCTGCTCGCAGATAAGGCGTACTCCTCTCGACAGGTCCGCACAGACCTCGCTGTCCGCGGCATCCGCACAGTGATTCCCGAGCGTGCCGATCAGCAGGCCAACCGCAAGAGGAAAGGCCGCAGTGGCGGACGGCCCCGGACTCTGGACACCGAGACCTACAAGCGCAGGAACGTCGTGGAACGATCATTCAGCCTGCTCAAGCAGTGACGGGGCCTGGCCACCCGGTACGACGAACTCGCGATCGTCTACCGCCCCGCAGCCGTGCTGGCGGCGGTCATCGCCTGGTTACGGAGTTGAGAGACACGCTATAGACGAGCGCTCGTCTATAGCCCGGACGGGACGGGTGTGCAACGCCCAATGGCGATGCGAAGCGAGCCGTCCTCCACGTTGAACCGCCGGGAGGCGGTGATGCACCCACGCGTCGCGATTGGGGCTTTACCGTGAGGGGGCGGGATGCTTCCCTCGTGGGCTCGGCCGGGGTGCTCTTATACCCCGGCTTGTGAGGCCGACTACGCGTCCCGCCAGAGGCTCACGGTCAAGCCCCCATCGCAATCGTCGCGCAGCGGTGATGAACACAGATCTTCGTCCATGCCCGACGGACCACGCCGCAAACAGAACCCGCACGGCACGAGGCGACCCCTCCGCTGGAACGTGACCCACCCCCGAAAGTCGACCCGCACGCACCTGGAACGCCCGAGGCCCGGCCACCTGCCTCACGACCCACCCCAGGATGTTCCCCACGCCACACCGAGCATCAGCCCAGCTCAGACCGGCCGCCACCCCATAGGGCGGTTATTGGCGCGAACGATTCGCACGGGCTGACTATCCTTGAACCCAAATGGACACCCCGCTCGCTGAACTGCACAAACGCCTGCCCGAGCTCATGCCGCGTGATCAACGCCGGCTCGCCAGGCGCCTCGACGGCGTACGCAAGGTCAAGGACCCCATGGCGCGCCGCAAGATCACCGAGGAGATCGCCTCCCTGATCGACGAGGCCGCCCTCAAGGTCGCGTTGCGCAGGGAGTCCGTTCCCAAGATCAGCTATCCGCAAGAGCTCCCCGTCAGCCAGCGCAAGGACGACATCAAGGAGCTCATCGCGCGGCACCAGGTCGTGATCGTCGCCGGTGAGACCGGGTCGGGCAAGACCACGCAGCTGCCGAAGATCTGCCTCGAGCTGGGCCGCGGGATCACCGGCCAGATCGGTCACACGCAGCCGCGCCGCATCGCCGCGCGCACGGTGGCCGAGCGCGTCGCGGAGGAGCTGGGCACCAAGCTCGGTGACACGGTCGGGTACAAGGTGCGGTTCACCGACCAGTCCGGTGACGAGACGCTGGTCAAGCTCATGACCGACGGCATCCTGCTCGCCGAGATCCAGACCGACCGGACGCTGAGCAAGTACGACACGATCATCATCGACGAGGCCCACGAACGCAGCCTCAACGTCGACTTCCTGCTCGGCTACCTCAAGCAGCTCCTGCCGCGCCGGCCCGACCTCAAGATCGTGATCACGAGTGCCACGATCGACCCGCAGCGGTTCAGCCAGCACTTCGGTGACGCGCCGGTCATCGAGGTCTCCGGGCGCACCTATCCCGTCGAGACCCGCTACCGGCCGCTCGAGGAGGACGACGACCAGACCCAGGGCATCATCGGCGCCGTCCACGAGCTGCAGGCCGAGGGGCCCGGCGACATCCTGGTGTTCCTGTCCGGTGAACGCGAGATCCGCGACACCGCCGACGCCCTCAAAGCCGAGGACCTGCGCAACACGGAGATCCTGCCGCTGTACGCGCGGCTGAGCGTCGGTGAGCAGCACCGGGTGTTCCAGCGCCACACCGGGCGGCGTGTCGTGCTCGCCACCAACGTCGCCGAGACCAGTCTCACCGTGCCGGGCATCAAGTACGTCATCGACCCCGGCAACGCGCGCATCTCCCGCTACAGCCACCGCCTCAAGGTGCAGCGCCTGCCGATCGAGCCCATCAGCCAGGCGTCGGCGAACCAGCGCAAGGGCCGCTGCGGGCGCGTCAGCGAGGGCATCTGCATCCGCCTGTACTCCGAAGAGGACTTCGAGGCGCGGCCGGAGTTCACCGACGCGGAGATCCTGCGCACCAACCTCGCCAGCGTCATCCTGCAGATGACCAACATCGGCCTCGGCGACGTCGCGAAGTTCCCCTTCATCGACCCGCCCGACGCCCGCAACATCAACGACGGCATCGGGCTGCTGCAGGAGCTCGGCGCCATCAACGCCGCCGAGAAGACGCTCACCCCCACCGGCCGCAAGCTCGCCGCCCTGCCCGTCGACCCGCGCCTGGGCCGCATGGTGCTCGAAGCCGACACCACCGGCTGCCTGCGCGAGGTGATGATCATCGCCGCGGCGCTGTCCATCCAGGACCCCCGCGAACG
>JASLAV010001249.1 GCA_030146905.1 Lentzea sp.
GTTCCCGGAGAACGAGCAGCTCGCCAGGTGGATCAAGATGGCGGGGGAGCGTGTCGAGTTCCAGGGCCTGCCAGCCAGGATCTGCTGGCTCGGCTACGGCGAGCGGCACCTGGCAGGCCTCAAGTTCAACGAGATGGTCGCTTCCGGCGAGCTGTCCGCGCCGATCGTGATCGGGCGTGATCACCTCGACTGCGGCTCGGTGGCCTCGCCGTACCGCGAGACCGAGGCGATGGCGGACGGTTCGGACGCCATCGCGGACTGGCCGCTGCTCAACGCCCTGGTCAACACGGCTTCTGGCGCGACGTGGGTGTCGATCCACCACGGCGGTGGCGTGGGCATCGGGCGCTCGATCCACGCCGGTCAGGTGACGGTGGCGGACGGCACCGAGCTGGCCGCGCAGAAGATCGAACGCGTGCTGACCAACGACCCCGGCATGGGCGTGATCCGGCACGTGGACGCCGGGTACGACGAGGCCAGGACCGTGGCCGCCGACAAGGGCGTTCGCATCCCGATGGAGGGCTGAGAATTGTCAGACCTCGCTGGGAGAATTGAAATCGGGGGACCCCCTGGAGGGGACCCCTGCGCGAGCGCACCGGAATTGTCGGTGCTGCCTGGGAGAATTGAAGCAGGGGACCCCCTGGGAGGGGACCCCTGCGCGAGCCTGCCGGGGGTGGCGTGATGCTCGACCAGATCGCGGACGTCGGCAGGGACGCCAAGCGCGGCGGCTACTCCCGGCACGCCTACACCGGGCCGGAGCGCGAGCTGCGGCAGTGGTTCACCGAGCAGGCCGGCCTGCGCGGCCTGGACGTCGAGACCGACCGGAACGGCAACCTCTGGGCGTGGTGGGGCGAGCCCGGCGACGACGCGCTCGTCACCGGCAGCCACCTGGACTCGGTCCCCGGCGGCGGCGCGTTCGACGGGCCGCTCGGGGTGACCAGCTCCCTGCAGGCCGTCGACCTCCTGCGGGCCAAGGGGTTCACGCCCGCGCGGCCGTTCGCCATCGCGGTCTTCGCCGAGGAGGAAGGCGGCCGGTTCGGTGTCGCGTGCCTCGGGAGCCGGTTGCTGACCGGCGCCATCGACGCGCACAAGGCGCTGAACCTCCAGGACCCGGACGGCATCACGCTGGCAGAGGCCATGACCGCCGCCGGTCACGACCCGGAGCTCGTCGGCAGGGACGAGCGCGCGCTCCGGCGCATCGGGCAGTTCGTCGAGCTGCACGTCGAGCAAGGGCGCGGCCTGACGGTGCCGGTGGGCGTGGCGAGCAGCATCCTCGCGCACGGCCGGTGGCGCTTCACGTTCTCCGGCGAGGGCAACCACGCCGGTGCGACGCTGATCGAGGACCGCCGCGACCCGATGCTCCCGGCCTCGCGGCTCGTGCTGGCGGCGCGGAAGGCTGCCAGGGACGGCGGGCGGGCGACCGTGGGCAGGCTCGTCCCCAACCCCGGCGGCACGAACGTAATCGCGTCCACTGTGGACGTGTGGCTGGACGCGCGGGACAGCGACGACGCGCGCACCCGTGCGATGGTCGCGGAGATCTCCGAGGCGGCTCACGAGGCCGCGCGGGAGGAGGGCTGCGAGTTGCGGATCACCGAGGAGTCGTACGGCGGCACGGTGCACTTCGACGCAGAACTGCGAGACGACATCGCGCAGGCGCTCGGCGGTGTTCCGGCACTGCCGACCGGCGCCGGCCACGACGCCGGCATCCTCGCGGCGCACGTGCCGACCGCGATGGTGTTCGTGCGCAACCCCACCGGTGTGAGCCACGCGCCGGAGGAGTTCGCCGAGCAGGCCGACGTCGACGAGGGCGTCAGGGCGCTGGCGGCCACGATCGAACACCTCGGCTCGTGAACTTCTGGTGCGAGCGGGCGTGGCTGCCCGGCGGACTCGCCGAACGCGTGCTGGTCAGGGCCGAGAACGGCAAGATCTCGGACGTGTCCACAGCGGACACGATTCCGCTGGGTGTGCGGCGGTTGCGCGGGCTTGTCGTGCCGGGCTTCGCGAACGCCCACTCGCACGCGTTCCACCGTGCTCTCCGCGGCCGCACGCACGACGGCGGAGGCACGTTCTGGACGTGGCGCGAAGGCATGTACGCGCTGGCGTCCAAGATCACCCCGCAGTCCTACTACCGCCTGGCGCGTGCGCTCTACGGCGAGATGGCGCTCGCCGGGGTGACGACGGTGGGCGAGTTCCACTACGTGCACGACAGGTCGAACGAGTTCGCCCACTGCCTGCGCGAGGCCGCGGCGGACGCGGGGATCCGCCTGACGCTGCTCGACACCTGCTACCTCGCGGGTGGCATCGACCAGCCGCTGAACGAGGTGCAGGAACGCTTCTCCGACGGCACCGCGGAGGCGTGGGCGTCCAGGGTCTCCGAGCTCAGGTCGGACGACGTGATGCGGGTCGGTGCCGCGATCCACTCGGTGCGGGCCGTGCCGCGAGCGGAGCTCCCCGTCGTGGCGCAGGCGTTTCCGGACGCTCCGCTGCACGTCCACCTGTCCGAGCAGCCGGCGGAGAACGAGGCCTGCCTCGCCGCGTACGGCCTCACGCCGACCGGTCTCCTCCACGAGGCCGGAGCGTTGTCGCCGCGCACGACGGCGGTGCACGCCACGCATCTCACGGCCAAGGACATCGCGATCCTCGGTGCCACCGGCACGGGCGCGTGCTTCTGCCCGACCACCGAGGCGGACCTGGCCGACGGCATCGGCCCCGCCCGCGAGCTGGCCGACGCGGGCAGCCCGCTGTCGCTGGGCAGCGACCAGCACGCGGTGGTCGACCCGCTGCTGGAAACCCGCGCGCTGGAGCACGGCGAACGCCTCCGCACCGGTCAGCGCGGTCGTTTCTCACCGGCGGAGCTGCTCCAGGCCGCCACCCGCCACTCCGCGCTCGGCTGGGACGCCGGACGCATCGAACCGGGCGCGCCCTGCGACCTCGTGGCGATCAGCTGCTCGACGCCGCGCACCGCGGGATCGTTGCCGCAGCAGGTGTTCCTGTCGGCAACGGCGTCCGATGTGGACACCGTGGTGGTCGGCGGCCGGGTGGTCGCCTCCGGTGGCGTGCACGAGACTCTGGGAGACGTCGGCAGGCTGCTGGCGGACGCGATCGAGGAGCTGTGGGCATGAGCGTGCTGATCACCGGCATCGGCGAGCTGACGACGAACAGCGAGTCCGCGGGCGACGCGCTGGTCGTCGACGGCTCCGAGATCGCCTGGGTGGGCAGCGCGTCCGAGGCTCCCGCAGCGGACGAGTGCGTCGACGTCGAGGGCCGCGCCGTGCTGCCCGGCTGGGTCGACAGCCACACCCACCTGGTCTTCGCCGGTGACCGCACCGCCGAGTTCGGCGCGCGCATGGCGGGCAAGCCCTACACGGCGGGCGGCATCGCGGTGACCGTCGGCGCGACCAGGAAGGCGACCGACGCCGAACTGTCGGAGGTCGTGCGCAAGCACGTCGCCGAGGCCCTGCGCCAGGGCACGACGTTCGTGGAGACCAAGACCGGCTACGGCCTCAACGTCGCCGACGAGGTCCGCTCGGCCAGGATCGCGGCCGAGCACGCCGACGAGGTGACGTTCCTCGGCGCCCACCTCGTCCCGCCCGGCGAGGACGCCGACACCTACGTCGAGCTGGTCCGCGGCGAGATGCTCGACGCCGTCGCACCCCTCGTGCGCTGGGCCGACGTGTTCTGCGAGAAGGGCGCGTTCGACTACGACCAGTCCAAGGCCGTGCTGGAAGCCGCTCGGGCGAAGGGCCTCGGCCTGCGCGTGCACGGCAACCAGCTCGGCGAAGGCCCTGGCGTGCGGCTGGCCGTGGAGCTCGGCGCCGCCTCGGTCGACCACTGCACCCACCTGTCGGCCGGCGACGTGGACGCGCTGGCGTCGTCCGGCACCGTCGCCACGCTGCTCCCGGCGTGCGACCTCTCGACGCGTCAGCCGCTGCCACCCGCCCGCGCCCTGCTCGACGCCGGTGCGACGGTCGCGCTGGCCAGCAACTGCAACCCCGGCTCGTCCTACACCTCCTCGATGGCGTTCTGCGTGACGACAGCGGTCCTGCAGATGCGGATGAGCGTCGAGGAGGCCGTGTGGGCGGCGACGGCGGGTGGCGCGCGAGCGTTGCGTCGTGACGATGTCGGTGTGATCAGGCCTGGTGCGCGCGCCGACCTCCACGTGCTGGACGCGCCGTCGGTCACGCATCTGGCGTACCGGCCGGGTGTTCCGCTGACGTACGCGGTGTGGCGGCGCGGCGAACGGTCCATCTAGGACACGTGCGGCCACCACCCTCCGTGTGGGCCTACTGGCGGAGGGCCTCAGGGCCGTACGGTGGCGTGGTGGACTTCGCGGAGGCCCTGACGAAAGCCGTCGACAACAGCGGTCTGAGCCTCGAACGCGTCCAGCACCACCTGGCAGCCCGGGGCATGCAGGTGAGCCTTTCGACGCTGAGCTACTGGCGGCGCGGCCGCAGCAGGCCGGAGCGGCCGGAGCGGCCGGAGTCGCTGAAGGTCGTCACGGCGCTGGAGGAGCTGCTCGGTCTCGGCGAGGGCTTCCTCACCGACCGGCTCGGCGACAAGCGGCCGCGCGGGCGGTGGGTCGGCCAGGCGATGTCGCTGGAGGACATGTGGGACTCGCGCGCCACCGACCTCGGCGAGGTCATGGCGCGCATCGACCGGCTGCAACCGACGGCGTCGACCTACCTCAGCGTGAAGGACCGGCAGGTGGTCGGTCCCGACCGGCGTGAGGTCGAGATGCACTGCACCGGCATCGTGCAGGCGCTGGAGGACGGGGTCGACAGGTTCCTCGCCATCCAGCTCGCCGACGCCACCGACCTCGGTGTCGCGACGATCGAGGCGGGTCCGCCGTGCCGGCTGGGGCGGGTGCGCAGCGAGGACGCCACGGGGTTCCTCGTGGCGGAGGTCCTCTTCGACCGGATGCTCAGGGCAGGGGAGACCGCTCTCGTCGACTACCGGGTCCGGATGAGGCCCGGTGCGGACAGCGAGGTCTGCGACCGGCGGTTCCTGCGGCCGGTGCGCGACTACGTGCTGCAGATCGACTTCCACCCGGACGCCGTTCCCGCCCGGTGTTTCCGGTTCAGCAGGCCGTCGCTGCAGGAACCGGAGACCGCGCTGAACGAGCTGTGGGTGGGCACTACCGGGTCGACGCACATCCACGTGCGCAACTCGAAGCCAGGGATCTATGGAGTGCGGTGGGAGTGGGAGTAGGCCGTACTTCCACTCCCACCGCAAGCGCCCCCGGTGGAGAAGATGCGCTCGGCCGAGCCGCATTCGGCCTGTGCATCAAGGGCGCCAGGATGGCCGTCGCCGCTGCAGGGTTGCGACGACGGCAGGTCTCGCGAACCTTCGGCATCCGGAATTCGCTGTGCGTTTCCCTGATTCCTGTGGAACACCACGAAACTAACGCGAATCGTGTACCGGATAACAGGTTCGAAACTTCAGTTGTCAATACTGTCAAAACTGTGGCGGCTCGCGACCGGCGTGCGGGGTGATCACTGGCCGTAGCATCCGACCGTGTCGGAATTCGCTGAAGCGCTGACGCGGGCCGTCGAGACGAGCGGCCTCAGCCTGGAGCGGATCCAGCACCACCTGGAGCTGCGCGGCGTGCAGGTGAGCCAGTCGACGCTGAGCTACTGGCGCCGCGGCCGCAGCCGTCCGGAACGCCCGGAGTCGCTCGTGGCCGTCGCCGCGCTGGAGGAGATCCTGCAGCTCTCACCGGGTGCGTTGACCGGCAGGCTGGGGGACAGGCGGCCGCGCGGCCGGTGGGTCGAGCGAGCCACCGCGCTGGAGGGCATCTGGCGCGACGCCGCGATCGACCTCGGCCGCGAGATCGCCCGCGTCGACAGGCTGCTGCCGGCCCCCGCGAGGTACCTGAGCGTGCGGGACCAGGCGTTGATCGGCCCCGACCGGCGCGAGGTCGAGATCCGCAGCAG
>JASLAV010000007.1 GCA_030146905.1 Lentzea sp.
CTGGTGGTGGCGCGGGACATCGCGCACGCCAAGATCAAGGAGCGGCTGGACGCGGGCGAGCCCATGCCGCAGTACCTCAAGGACCACCCGGTGTACTACGCCGGACCGGCCAAGACGCCCGAGGGGTACGCCTCCGGGTCGTTCGGGCCGACAACGGCCGGCCGGATGGACTCCTACGTCGAGCAGTTCCAGGCCGCCGGCGGTTCGCTGGTGATGCTGGCCAAGGGCAACCGGTCCAAGCAGGTCACCCAGGCGTGCGAGACGCACGGCGGGTTCTACCTGGGCTCGATCGGCGGCCCGGCCGCGCGGCTGGCCCAGGACTGCATCCGCAAGGTCGAGGTGCTGGAGTACGCCGAACTGGGCATGGAAGCGGTCTGGAAGATCGAGGTGGAGGACTTCCCGGCGTTCGTCGTGGTGGACGACAAGGGCAACGACTTCTTCGCCGAGACCTCCGCCCCGACCCTCCAGATCTCGTTCCGCAAGTAGCTCCCTACAGGTCGAACACGCCGAGCTTGGCGCCGCGCGTGAAGAAGTCCCACTCGCTGTGGGTGAAGCGCTGTGGGACTTCTTCCGGCCGGTTGCTGTTGCGGACGAGCACCTCGTCGGCCGTGCGCATGACCTCGACGCAGTTCGAGCCGCCGCCGCTGAACTTCGTCCACTCGCCGGGCTTCAGGGTCATCAGGTCTCCTCCGTGATCCGGGTCAGGAGTTCACGGCTTTCCTCCACCCCCGACGCCTTCGCACGGGTGTGGTCGAACCAGCGGCTCGCCTTCTCCACGTGGTTGACCCCGTCCTCGAAGTGGTCTCCGAACGGGGTGTCGACGCTGACCAGCGACGGCAGGTTGTTGGGCAGCCGGAACAAGGTCAGCGTAGTGCCGGACAGCGCGTGCGCCCCGGCTCCTTGAGGCATCACCTGCACCACGACGTTCTCCAGCTCGGTCATGGCGAGCACGTGCTTGAGCTGGTCGCGCATGACCTCCGGGCCGCCGATGTTGGCCCGGAACGCGGACTCCGAGATCACCGCCCACAGCTTCAACGGCGGCTCGCGGTCGGTGAGCAGCGCCCGTCGTTCCATGCGCAGTTGCAGGTTCTTCTCCAGGGCCTCGCCGCCGAGGCCGACGCCGGTCATGAGCGCGCGGGCGTACTCCTCGGTCTGCAGCACGGCCGGGATCAGCTCGAACGACGAGTAGAGGGCGTCGGTGGCGATGGCCTCCACGTCGAGGATGCGGCGCAGCCAGGGCGAGATCGGGCCGCCGATCTTGCTCTTGGGCCTGCGGCGGTGCGCCTCCGAGTTCAGGCCCAGCAGGTCGTCTCGGGTCGCGTCGTCGGCTCCGTAGAGGTCGAGCAGCTTCTCCAGCTCGGCCTGCTTGATGCCGCTGATCGCGTTCTCGATGTTGCTGATCTTCGTCATCGTGCAGTGCAGGACCTCGCCCACCTTCTCCCTGGGCACGCCTGCCTCTTCGCGCATGCGGCGCAGCGTGGTGCCGATCTGGATGCGGGCGGCACTGCGGTGTGGGCTGGTCATCGCTCTCCTCGATCATCACCCGATCGGGACTTGTGCACATGCTGTACGTACGAGATAGTCGTCCCGAATTCAGAGAGTATACAACCATGCTCAAGGAGTGACTGCCGATGGGGTCGCGTTTCTACCAGGTGAGCTTGATCGAGACGTCCGGGACCGGTGTCTACTTCCGCACGATCACGCGGGAACTCGTGGACGGGAAGGAGGAGCTGCACGCGTGGATGACGCGGATGCTGCTGGCGCACCGGTGCGACCTGGGGCTCTACGTCGGCGAGACGGGCACGATCGCGGCGGACGAGGACCAGGTCGACGGGGACCTGTGGCTGGCGTGGGACGGGGTGGCGTCCTTCGCGACCGCCGAGTGAGCCGAGCGGTCAGCTCCGGGTGTAGACCACGCCGAGCTTGTCGATCTCGCTGCCGGCTCGGCCCGTGAAGCCGGCGATGTGCCAGCCCGCGGGGGCGGTGAGGGTGGCCGAGTCGGTGGTGGGCGTGCCCGCGGCGACGGTTCGGCCGAGGTTGGTGGTGATGCGGACGGAGAAGATCCGGGTGCGGCCGTCGCGTTGGCCCCGGGTGAGCGTGGCTTCCGCCAGGTGCTCGCCCGGCTGGAGCGTGAGCGTGGTCGGAGTGCCGCCGGTGCCGCCGTGTGCGAGCGCGGTGCCGTCCGCGAGCGTGATGCCGACGCGGTCGAGGCGCGCGCCTCCGCTCAGGGCCACCGACCGGACGGTCGCGCCGGGGTGGACGGCCTCGACGTCGGTGAACGGCGTGCCGTGCGGGCCGCCGAACTCCTCGCTCAGGCGCAGGTGGTCGGTGAGCCGCCAGGAGAAGCCGACGGCGTGCGGGTAGTGGTCGGACAGCGGTTCGCCGTCCGGGTCGAGGAAGGAGGTGTGGTCGTTGCGGTAGGAGGTGGCGGTGAGGTCGATGAGGGCGTTGTCGCGGTAGAAGACCTTGTCCACGACCTCGCACTCGTCGGTGACGTTCGCCGGGTCGCACACCAGCGCGGGTGAGCCGAGGGCGGGTTCGACGCCTCCCCTGACGCGCTCCACCCAGGCGTCGGTGAGGCCGTTGGCGCGGACCAGGTCGCGGATGTTGTCGCCCGTGCGGGTGTAGCGGGTGTTGGTGTCGCCCATGATGATCACCGCGTTGCCGGCGGAGTTCCGGGTGACGTACTGCGACAGCTGGGTGATGTTCGCGCGGCGGGCGGCCAGGTCGGCGTCCGTGCTGCCGGCGTTCGCGTGCACGTTGTAGAGGTCGACGCGGACGCCCTCGGCCAGGTGGAGGCGGGCGAACGTGAAGCCCTTGGGGGTGAGGCAGTCCGTGCCGTTGCACCGGTTCCACTTCACCCGCGCGAAGTCGCTGTACGGGTGGGCCGACAGGGTGTTCAGGCCGTCGCCGAACGGCACTCCCCCGCTGGTCGGCGTGCGGTGCGGGTGGTTGTCGGCGGCGTACAGGGCGGCGTGGTAGTTGAAGTCCTCTTGGACGTTGACCACCGCGTAGTCCCGGATGCGCGCGCCGATGAGCGGCGTGTTCTCCGCCGGGTTCGACCCGGAGAGCGGTTCCGGGAGTCCGGCGACGTTGTACGTCAGCACGGAGAACTGCCCGCCGGTGTCGGCGGACGCGGTGGCGGTCAGCGCGGTGGTGCCCGTCGTCGCGAGCACGACGGCGAGCAGCAGGCCGAGAGGTCGTCTCACGCCCTCGGAGTCTGGCGGTCCCGCCGCCGCACCGGAACCCGTGACGCGAAACTTCCTCAGGTATTCACCCGGTCGGCTCTCCTGTTCAGCACCGCTTCACGGCGCGCACAGGGTCAAGCCGACTCCTCGCGGGACTCCAGGACGATGCGGCGTGAGCCGAGGGGCGCGTCGAGGGTGACGTTCAGCGGCACGTCGCGCAGCTCCTGCGTGCACATGACGCCCTCGGCCGGCGGGTAGTAGGTCGTGACGAGGGTGATCGACACCTGGTCGGCGGACTGGGCCGTGACCTCGGCGCTCGCCGTCTTGCAGCCGCCCGCGACGCCGACGACCTGGACCGTGCGGCCGTCGGACGACGTCCACGCCTGCCGCTTGTAGTGGTCGGGCAGCGTGCCGCCGTCGACCTGGGTGGCCGACACCTCGGTCGGCCCGCCCTCCAGCGGCGTGGCGCTGGACTGCGGCGGCGGCGCGGTCGGTGGGGCGTCAACGGAGGATGACAACGTTGTCGGAGCAGACGGCGAAGCTGTCGTGCCTGTCGTGGTGACCGCGGTGGACGACGCGCCGAGCGGGGGGTTGTCGGCGGTGGTGCTGCACCCCGCGAGCGCGAGCAGGGAGAAGGCGACGGCGACCTTGACGTTCCTCATAGCTGGAGGACGGTACTCGGGGTCGTGAGGTTGCAAAGCGGGCGATGCCCGGCCGACCGGGGGCAGGTCGACCGGGCACCGGAGGGATCTACTCCTGGTCCTGTCGGGTGCTGAGGACGACCGTGCGGTCACCGAGGGGCGCGTCGAGCTTCGCCGTCAACGGCGGGTAGCGGATGTCCATCGTGCAGACCGGCTGGTCGAGGGGCGTGGTCTCGACCAGCACCACCTTCACCACCTGGGCGTTCTGCTCGGCGATCTCGACGCTCGCCTTGCCGCAGCCGGCTTCCTGGCCGATGACGCCGAGCACGCTGCCGTCACCCTCGGTCCACGTCGTGGTGGGCTGCCCCTCGGGGATGGCGGCCGCGTCGATCCTGCTCTCGGGCACTTCCTCGCCGTCCGGCGGCACGGGGCTCTCGAACTCCGGCTCCGACGGCGTCGTGGCCTCCGACAAGGCCGAGGTGGTCAGCGTCGGTCCGCCGGCGCCCGGACCGACGGGCGTGGACGTTGCGCAGGCGGCGAGCACGACCAGCAGCACACCCGCGCCGATTGCGGTTCCAAGGCTTCTCATGTCCCAAGGACGGACCGGGCCACCTCCCGGGTTGCCCGCCCTTCTTCACAGTTACCCGTTCCAGTGAACCGCGAGAGTCCTACGCTCAACGCGCGAGAGTCCTACGTTCAGAACACCTGAGTTCAACGTTCAGCGCAGGGGCAGGCCCACCTGAGCGTTGAACTCAGGGTGTCTGAACGTAGGACTCTCGACGGTTGAACGTAGGACTCTCGCGGTTGGTGGGTTAGCGGAGGGACTGCTTGAGGCCTGTGACGGCGTGGCGGAGGGCGTCCAGGCGGGACGCCGAGGCCAGGCCCGCGTGGTAGAGGTGGAACTCCTGGACGCCGGCCTCCGCGTAGGCCAGCCACTCCTCCAGCAGCTCGTCACCGTCCGCCGGCTTCGGCGGCAGGGCCAGCACGTACGCGGCAGTGCGCACGTCGGTTTCCGCGCGCAGCGCGCGGATGGCGGGCAAGGACGCCTCCACGCCCGGCCAGCACGTCAGCGTCAGCACGTCGACGTCGGCGTCGACTCCCCCGGCCACCGTGGCGAACGGCCCGGTGCCCCACGGGTCGGCCGTCGCGTGCGCGGCGATCCGCGTGCCCGGCGACGTCGACCTGATCGACCCCACGAGGTCGCGCCGCAGCGAACGGGAGATCTCCGTGCGCACCTCGCGCACGTCGGCAGTCCGATCCCCCAACGCCTCCTCCACGCTGGTGACAGCGTTGTCGACCCCCGCGCGCACCAGCGCGCGCAACCCCTCCGGGTCGTCGTAGCGCCGCACGCAAGCCGCGCAGAAGCACAGCGACAGCAGCTTCTGCTGCACCGCCGACCAGTCCGCGCCGTCGGTCTTCTCGTGGTGCCCGCCGTGGAAGAACCCCAGCGGCCCGCACGCCTCCAGCACGATCCCGTCCGGCCGACCCAGCTCCAGCACCTCCGACACCAACGTCCGGGCGTACTCGACCACGTCGTCGTTCGACGGGCACAGCGCGTACGGGTACAGGTCGCCGAAAGCGTTACGCACCGTCACGTCCGGATGAGCATCGCCCAGCCGGCTGCTGTGCGTCAGCACGGTCCACGCGTACACCGGCAGCCCGGCCGCCCGCAAGGCCTCGGCCGCCGAGCCGTAGGAGTCGTCACCGTCCATCCAGGACGGCGTGGCGGGCACCAACCGCTTGCCACGCCACGCCTCCTCCCGCACCGGCAGGTAGAACGCCGCGTGCCGCGCGTCCACCATCCGGTGCGAGGGGTGGAACGGCGTCGCGGCCCGCACCGTGTGGTAGGACGCGGCGAGAGCCACCGCGTCCACCCCCAACGACGCGATCCGTTCGACAGCCGACGGGTCGCCTACGACATCCCACGGGTACACGTGCGCAACGGTGGTCACCACCGGGGGCGCTTCCTCTCATAAGACGGGTCGTGCTTCTGCATGTAACCGGTGTCGTCGCGCTGCACGAGGCCGCACGTCCGGTAGTTCTCCGCGAGCCGCGCCAACGCGTCGCGGTCCAGCTCGACGCCCAGCCCGGGCGTGGTCGGCACCGGGATGGCGCCGTCCACGAACGTGAACGGCGTGGTGATCACGTCGTCCGCGACGTTCCACGGGTAGTGCGTGTCGCACGCGTAGTCCAGGTTCGGCGTGGACGCGGCGAGGTGCGTCATCGCGGCCAGGCTGATGCCCAGGTGCGAGTTGGAGTGCATGGACAGGCCGATGCCGAACGTCCGGCAGATCCCGGCCAGCTCCTTCGACCGCGACAGGCCGCCCCAGTAGTGGTGGTCGGACAGGATGACCTGCACGGCGTCCACCTCCACCGATCGGGCGATGTGCTCGAACGCGATCACGCACATGTTCGTCGCCAGCGGCATCGGCGCGCGTGCCGCGACCTCCGCCATCCCGTCGATGTCCGGCGCGGGGTCCTCCAGGTACTGGACCACGCCGTCGAGCTCCTCGGCGACCTTCAGCGACGTCTCCGGCGTCCACGCCGCGTTGGGGTCCAGCCGCAGCGGGTGGTCGGGGAACGCCTCGCGCAGCGCGTGGATCGCCTCGATCTCCTGGTCGGGCGGGTACACGCCGCCCTTGAGCTTGATCGAGCCGAACCCGTGCCGCTCGACGAGCATCCGGGCCTGTTCCACGATGCCCGCCGGGTCGAGCGCCTCCCCGAACTCGTCGGGCTCCGCGCCGGGGTGGCCGGCCCACTTGTAGAACAGGTACGCGCTGTACGGCACGGCGGTCCGCACGGCGCCGCCGAGCAGGTCGCTCACCGGACGTCCGAGCGCCTTGCCCCGGATGTCCCAGCACGCCACCTCGAACGGCGAGAACACGCGGTCCACAGTGGACTCGACGGTCAGCGGCCCGGTCAGCCCGTGCCGGTCCGACCCCGCCTCGCCGCCGAGCGCCGTCGCGATCCGGGAGTGCATGTCGTTGAGCGCGTGCACGTCCAGGCCCACGAGCGCGGGCGCGGCCGTGCGCATCCGGGTGAGGTGGCCGATGTCGCCGTAGCTCTCGCCGAGCCCCGAGATCCCCTCGTCGGTGTGCACCTCCACGATGGTGCGCAACGCCCACGGCTCGTGCACGCCCATCGAGTTCAGCAGCGGCGGGTCGCGGAAGGCGACCGGGGTG
>JASLAV010000050.1 GCA_030146905.1 Lentzea sp.
GCCCGGCTGTACAGCTCGGTGGAGTACCACAGCGTGCTCGCCTCGCTGCCCGCGACGATCAGGAGTGGCTGGGTGAGCAGGTCCTCGACCAGGTGGAACGCGTCGAACCCTGCGATCTTCGAGGCGCTGCGGGTGAAGACGAACTTGTTCTGCGCGTTGGGGTGCCGGGCGCGCTCGGTGAGGTAGTACTCGTGGGCTTTGCGCAGGTCGGGGATGGTGATCTCGTCGGCGTCGGTCGGCACGTACGGGGCCAGGAACGTCTCGGCGCCCTGTGCCTCGGCCGTGCGCTGCTCGGCGGCCTGCTCCAGGGTCGCCACGAACGCCGAGTCGGGATCGAGGCCGAACCAGCCCCGGCGGAAGCTGGAACCGGTGTTGAACATGCTGACCGTGGTGAGCGCCTTGATGCGGTGGTCGGTCATGGTGGCGTTCACCGCGTAGCCGCCGCCGGCGCACAGGCCCAGGGCGCCGATGCGCTCTGCGTCGACGTGGTCCAGGGACTGCAGGTAGTCGACGGCGGCGCGGACGTCCTCGACGCGGGCGTAGGGGTCCTCCAGGAAGTGCGGCTCGCCGCCGCTCTCACCCTGGTACGAGGCGTCGAAGGCCAGGGCTGCGAAGCCGTGCTCGGCCAGCTTGCTCGCGTACAGGCCGGCGGCCTGCTCCTTGACGCCGCCGCCGGGGTGGGAGACCGCGATCGCCGGGTAGCTGCCGTTCTCGTCGAAGCCCTCCGGCAGGTAGACGTTGCCCGCCAGCATCCGGCGGTCGTCGGTGGGGAAGGTGACGTGCTGCATTGTCTGCTCCATTGCCAGGTGTGGACGGTGGTGGCGAGAGTGGGCTGTCACGGCCTTCGGCTCGCTGGTGTCCAGGCAACACCGGGTCCCGCGGTCGAGACAGGGCCTGCCGAGAGGGGTACTCGCAGTGACCCCTTAGGCCTCCGGTGTGCCTCTACCCTCGATGACATGGACGAGAAGGATGCGGCGCGCGCGGCGGTCCGCGAATTCCTCAGCACGCGCCGTGACCGGGTCTCACCCGCCGACGCCGGTCTGCCTGCGACCGGGACCCGGCGGCGCGTGAAGGGCCTGCGGCGGGAGGAGGTGGCGCTGCTGGCCGGGGTCAGCCCGGAGTACTACATCCGCCTCGAGCGCGGCCAGGCCACCAGCCCCTCACCGGGCGTCGTGGAGTCCATCGCCACGGTGCTGCGGCTCGACGACGACGAACGCGCACACCTGGGCCGGTTGCTCGCCGCCCTAACCCCCGAGGCCCGCAAGCGCCGCAAGGCACCGGGCAAGGACTCGAGCAAGGACACCGTCAGCCCCGGGATCCGGGTGCTGCTGAACTCGATAGAGCACCTGCCGGCCACAGTGGCCAACAGCCGTCTCGACATCCTCGCCGCCAACGACCTCGCACGCGCCCTCTACGCGCCGATGCTCGACGCCGACGGCCCGGTGAACTCGGCGCGCTTCGTGTTCCTGGAGGAGCACGCGGCCCGGCGTCTGTTCCCCGAGTGGGAACGGATCGCCAACGACGCCGTGGCCATCCTGCGCACCGCATCCGGCCGACACCCCGACGACCCGGCGCTGATCGCCCTCATCGGCCAGCTGTCCACCCGCAGCCAGGAGTTCCGCACCCGCTGGGCCGCCCACGACGTCAAAGCGCACAGGGCAGGTGCCAAGGTCTTCCGGCAGCCCCTGATCGGAGAGGTCACCCTGCCGTTCGAGAACCTCACCGTCGACGCGGCCGGGGACCAGGTCCTGACCGTCATCACCCCGCAGCCGGGCTCACCGGAACACGATGCGATCCAGCTGCTGGCCAGCTGGCACGCTCGCTCCTCGAACCCCGCGGAAGCCGAGAGCTCCTCGAACACCTGAGCAGCGCCGTCCCCGTGGGGTGCCGAATCCTCGTGCTCATCCGGCCGATTGTTCCGCGGCGCTCACCAGGGCGCGGTTGTTCAGCAAGGGGTAGAAGGCCAAAGCCACCAGGATCAGGAAGACACCGGCGGCGACGTACGAGACCTGGACGGCGAAAACGGTCGCGAGAACGCCGCCGAGTGCCGCTCCGACCGGGCCTCCGATCATCACCACCAGCCTGCTCGAGGAAAGCACCCTCCCCAGGATTTCAGCGGGCACGATCTGCTGGCGCAATGTGCTCACGACGACTTTCTCCGCGGTCATCAACGCACCGGTCACCATCATCATCGCGGCCGCCACCCACGAATTCGCGACGAGTCCCAGAACCAGGATGGCCGCGCCCACGCCGGTCTTGCCCACGAGCATCACCGTGCCGGGACCGAACCGCCTGCTGGCGGCCGCGGCGGCCAGTGCCCCGGCCGTCGCACCGACCGCGGTGGCCGTCAGCAGCAGGCCGAAACCGAAGTCGGGAAGCCCGAGGACCTCCTTGGCCAGCAGCGCCAGCATCGCGAACTGGGCGGTGACGGCCACGTTGCCGAGGCAGGAGACCGTGGCCAGCGCCCGCAGGGTCCGGTTCCCGAACAACCACCGGACGCCCTCGACGATCTCGCTCCGCACGCTCTTGCGCGGCGCTTCGGACGTCTTCTCCTGCTTGGCGTCCGTCTTGATCGAGAAGATCAGCAGGCCACTCGCGGCGAACGAGAGGGCGTTGCCGGCGAACGGCAGGAAGTTCCACACGCCGAACAGAGCGGAACCGACCGGGGGCCCCACGAAGTCCTCGCCGTTGCTCTCCGCGGCGAGGATCCTCCCGTTCGCCGTGGCCAGGTTCCGCGGGTCCCGCGGCACGAAGTCCGGGATGGCCGACTGGGCCGCGATGTCGAAGAAGACCTGGCCGACCCCCAGCAGGAACGCCGCGACCACCAGCCACACCAGGTTCACCTGCGCGGTCAGGATCAGCGCCGCGAGACCGACCAGGACGGCGAACCGGGCGAGGTCGGCCCACACCATCACCCGCCGGCGGTCCAGCCGGTCCACCACGACACCGGCGTGCAGCGAGAGCAGCACCCAGGGAATCTCGGCCGCCATGACGACGGCGCTCAACGCCAGCGGACTGCTGGTGG
>JASLAV010000096.1 GCA_030146905.1 Lentzea sp.
TCGAACAGGTGTTTGATCTGTGCAGCAAACACGACTACCGTCGACCACGAAGATCGACGGAGGCCGGAATCCCATTCGAACTGGGGGCGGCGAGGAGGACAGCGACCGTGGCAGGCAAGACGATCGAGCCGGACCCAGCTCTTGTGGGCGCAGCGGTGAGTGAGATCGCGGGAAACGCCGGCCTTACTTTGCGCCAGCGCAAAGTGCTCGACGTGATTCGCGATTGGGTCGACCGATTCGGTTACCCGCCGAGCGTGCGTGAAATCGGTGAGGCCGTGGGCCTGACGTCGACCTCGTCGGTCGCGTACCAGCTGCGCGCGCTGGAGCGGAAGGGCTTCCTGCGCCGCGACCCGAACCGTCCGCGCGCGGTCGGGATGCTGCCCAACGAGATCGACGCGGGCCTCGACCCGATGTCCAAGCCGACGCCCGCCTACGTGCCGATGCTCGGCCGGATCGCGGCCGGTGGCCCGATCCTGGCCGAGGAGTCGATCGAGGACGTGTTCCCACTGCCGCGCGAGATCGTCGGCGAGGGCGAGCTGTTCCTGCTGCGCGTCGTCGGTGACTCGATGATCGACGCCGCGATCACCGACGGCGACTGGGTCGTGATCCGCAAGCAGCCCACCGCCGACCAGGGCGAGATCGTCGCCGCCATGATCGACGGCGAGGCGACCGTGAAGACGTTCAAGCGCAAGGACGGGCACGTGTGGCTGATGCCGCACAACCCTGCCTACCAGCCGATCAACGGCGACGAGGCCACCATCCTCGGCAAGGTCGTCACCGTGCTCAGGCGTCTTCCGTAGCTTCTCCCCTGGCCCGCTTCTTCTTCTCGAAGAAGTCGAGCCACTTCTGTCGCGTGGCCTCCATGTCCACGACGACGAAGGCGAAGAACTGGCCCATGTCCTTGAGGCGTGCACCCACTGGCGTGCCGAGACCGAAGATCTCGGCACCGTCCAGTGCGGTCTGCGCCCAGGTCGAGTTGCGCTGGGCGCTGGACAGCCACGCGCGGTACCAGACGTCCTCGTCCAGGAAGTAGCGCATGCGTTTGCCCTCACGCTCGCCGCGCAACAGTCCCAGCTCCTGCAGGTAGGTCGTCGACCGCGACACGGTGCCGGGGCTGACCGAGAGCCGGAGCACGAGCTCGGTCGCGGACAGGCTGCCCTTGTCGACCATGAAGATCTCGGCCAGGATCCTGGCCGCCGTCTTGGGGATGCCGGTCTGCACGAACGACGCGACGAGCCTCAGGTGGAACTCCTGCACCTTGCCCGGACTGCGCCCGAACGAGTAGGCCTCCTCGTCGACGTCGAGGTCGTCGACCGCGGGCATCCGGCGCATGGCCCGCTCGCTCGCGGCACGGTGCGCGGCGCCCGGCCGGTAGTTGTTGTGACCGCCGTTGCGGACCACCTCGCGCTGGATCGTAGAGGCGGGCCTTTGCAACCGCCTGCCGATCTCCGTGTAGCCCAGCCCGTCCCACAGGAACTGGGCGATGAGCTGCCGTTCTTCCTCATCCAGGCGTTTACCAGGCACAACATCATGGTGCCTTGCGCCGCAGGCCATTGCAATGAGTCTTTTGACTTCGTCCGCAAACGTTTTTAGCTTGCAGGGAGGGGAAACGAACTCGTTGCAAGGGGGAGCGATGCCGCTGAGTCCGATGACGTATCCGGACGGGCACGCCGGCTGGCGGGCGCACGACCACGCATCTGTGCGTGCGGTGCTGGCGAGCGACCGGTTCAGCATCCGGCCGGACCTGATGCACAACCCGTTCGGGCCGGGCAGTCCCGGCGACGCACCGCCGTCACCGCCCGGCGCGTTCACCGATCACGACCCGCCGGACCACACGCGCTATCGGAGCAAGCTGACCGGGCAGTTCACCGTCCGGCGGATGCGGCTGCTCGCCGAGCGGCTCCAGGTGATCACCGACGAGCACCTGGACGTGCTGGCGGCGCAGGGGTCACCGGCGGATCTGGTGGAGCACTTCGCCGTACCGGTGCCGGGGCTGATGATCTGCGAGCTGCTGGGTGTGCCGTACGAGCGGCGTGCGGAGTTCCAGCAGGACGCCGTGCTGCTGACCGGCGCCAGTGGTGCGGAGGCGGACGAGGGCGCGGCGATGTACGCCGCGTTCGAACGGCTTCAGCGGTTCATGCTGGAGATGGTCGCGGCGAAGCGGTCGCATCCGACCGACGACCTGCTCAGCGACCTGGCCGGCTCGGAACCCGCCGGGGTCGAGGGCAGCCTCACCGACGACGAGATGGCGGCGATGGGCATGGCGCTGCTCGGGGGTGGCCTCGACACGACGACGAACATGCTGTCGCTCGGCGCGCTGGAGCTGCTCAGGGATCCGGCGCGGGTGGACGCGATGCTCGCCGATCCCGACGCCGCCGTCGAGGAGCTGCTGCGGTACATCAGCCTGACGCCGGCCACGGCGCGGACGGCGTTGGAGGACGTCGAGATCGACGGCGTTCTCGTGCGGGCCGGTGACACCGTGCTGGTCGAGCTCGGGGCCGCGAACCACGACCCGGCGCGGTACGCCGATCCCGGTGCCCTCGACTTCGCCCGCGGGGCGGCCGGGCACCTCGCGTTCGGGCACGGCGTCCACCAGTGCATCGGCCAGCACCTCGCGCGGGTCGAGCTGAAGATCGCCTTTCCCGGGCTGTTCAGGCGGTTCCCCGGGTTGCGGCTGGCCGTCGCGGAGGACGAGCTGCCGCACCGGGCGAGCCTCGTGATCGGCGGGCTGGAACGGATGCCCGTCGCCTGGGACTGACGTGTCAGGCGCGGCGCCGCAGGCGGAAGCCGATGAGCAGGGCGGTCACGATGATGACGCCGCCCAGGGTCAGCGCCAGCGGCCAGTTCTGCCAGGACGTGCTCGACGGCGGGGCCGCCTGCGACTGGTCGGCGGCCGGTGGCGGGGGTGTCGTGGTCGTCGCCGGCACCGAGGGCTGGGCCAGTGCCGCGGCGCCCGCGACGGCACGGACCGGGGTGCCGGCGCCCTCCGAGGCGGAGATCAGGGTGCCGTCCGGGTCGAAGGCGATGGCCTCGCCCTGGGGCTCGTTCGGCAGGGGGACGCGGACCGGGTCTCCCGACAGCGCCTTGACGACGTCCCCGTCGGGGACCGGGTAGAGGTAGGCGTCGGTGTAGGTGCGCAGGGCGACGACGGTGCCGTCGGCCGTGGAGGCCGCGCCCGTCACCAGGCGTGAGTCGAGGGTGCCGTCCAGAGGGCCGCCGGGGGTGTCCGTCGACGACAACGACACGCGTGCGACCTGCTCCAACGGCACCGACACGTCAGTCCGCAGCGGACCTGTCGGGCGGTACACCAGTGCGGAGCCGAGAGGCTCCTTGGTGATGATGAACGGCGTGCCCGACTTGTCGACGATCAACGCCTCGGCGTCGTGCTTGCCGTCCGGGTAGGTGACGCGGAACCGCTCCACGGCGCCCGAAGGCGTGACCTTGTGCAGGGCCACCGTGGAGCGGGACTTGTTGTTGTCGCCGGTGTCGGACGCCCAGAGGGTGCCGTCCGGCGCCATCGCCAGGTCCTCGACGTCGAAGGGGTCGACGGGCGCGGTGATCGTGCGCTTCACGACGCAGTCGCGGCCCATGACTTGAACGCGCAGCGTTCCGTTGTCGCTGTCGCTGACGGCGAAGAACTGCTTGCCGTCGGACGTGAGCCCGGAGAGCTCTTGCATGACTACCGGGCACACGTCCACCGGTGGAGGCGGGAGGATCAAGCAGGCGTCCCGTTCGTCGCGAACTCCTCGAGCACGCCGGCGAGGTCCGGGCGCACGCGGGCGTTGAGCAGCGTGCCCGACTCCGTGTGCTTCTCGGACAGCACCTCACCGTCGCGGTGCACACGGGCGACGACCTCGCCGCGCGCGTACGGCACGAG
>JASLAV010000100.1 GCA_030146905.1 Lentzea sp.
GGACAGGCGAACGTCCACGACCTGGCCGTCCAGGGAGGCGGTGACCTCCGCTGCCAGGTCGGACAGTGCGTTCATGATCGCCAGTCGCGCGGCTGGCTCGAGCGCTGCGGACAACGCGGCGGCCGTTCGACGGGTGTTCTCATCCCCCGCTGATGCGGCCGTCGCCAGGTCCTCGCGCAGTGACGCGATGTACGGCGACAGATCCATGACACCACTATGACGTCACTGCTGGCGTCGTGCAACCACCGGTAGATGTCACGGCTAATGTCGAACCCATGCCGAGAGTGCGCTTGGTGGCGAAAACCGAGTTCATCCCACCGGACGACGTGCCGTGGACGACCGACGCGGACGGCGGTGCCGCGCTCGTCGAGTTCGCCGGTCGCGCCTGCTACCAGTCGTGGGACCGCTCGAACCCCATGACGAACACCAACGCGACGTTTCTGCACCACCTGCTCGACGTCGGGCACCTCGCCGCGTTCGAGCACGGCAGCGCGTCGCTCTACCTCACCGAGCTGCCCCGCTCGCTCACCCACGAGCTGATCCGGCACCGGCACTTCTCCTACTCGCAGCTCTCCCAGCGCACCGACCCGACCGACGTGGTCGAGCCGTCCCTGATCGCGCAGGACCCGGAGCTGCACGCGCGGTTCGTCGCCGCGACCGAGGCGAGCCTCAAGGCGTACGAGGACCTCGTGCACAGCCTGGAGAAGACCGTCAACGGCCGGCGCGCGCGGCAGATCGCACGGTCGGTGCTGCCCAACGCCACGGGCACCGAGATCGTCGTGACGGGCAACTACCGCTCGTGGCGGCACTTCATCGCGATGCGCGCGACCGAGCACATCAACGTCGAACTGCGTGAGCTCGCCATCGCGTGCCTGCGCGAGCTGGTGAAGGCGGCGCCGAACGCGTTCGCCGACTTCGTCGTCTCGACACTCCCGGACGGCACGGAAGTTGCCTCCAGCCCCCTGGTGGTTGAAGGCTGACATCCATGAAGCGGCTCATCGTGGACGTCCGCCCTGGCGAGTACACCGTCGCGCGCCTGGCACCGGACGCCGAAGTCCCCGCCGGGCTGTTCGAGCTGACGGGCGTGCTGGTGTCGGTGACGAGGACACCGGACGAGGTGTCGGTCATCGCGCCGTCGTCGTTCGCCCTCGCCGGTGACACGGCGGAGAAGGGCTGGCGGCTGCTCACCGTGCGCGGCCCACTGGAGTTCACGCTCACCGGCATCATGGCGGCGCTCGCGGGTGAGCTGGCGGCGGCCGGTGTCCCGCTGTTCGCGCTGTCCACTTACGACACCGACCACCTGCTGGTGAAGCAGGCCGATCTGGAACGCGCCGTGGTGGCGTTGCGTGCCGCAGGTCACGAACTGGTTGTAGCGCCGGAAGCTTAGGAACCGATCTCCCGGTTGGCGGGTCTCAAGTACCGTCAACGCCCCCGGTTCCGAGTTCGTAGGAGCGCACGTTGCACGGACAGGCAGTCGAACCGCGCGTCATCGCGGGCAGGTACGCCCTGGTGGCCGAGCTCGGCCGCGGTGGCATGGGCATCGTGTGGCGCGCCCAGGACCGCCACATCGGGCGCTACGTCGCGATCAAGGAACTGCACCTGCCGGACGGCATCGCGCACGAGGAACGCCGTGTGCTCGAAGAGCGCGCTCTGCGTGAAGCACGCACCGCGGGCAAGCTCAACGACCCCGCCGTCGTGACGGTCTTCGACGCGATCAACGAGAACGGCACGACGTACATCGTCATGGAGCTGGTCGAGGCGGCCACGCTGTCGACGTTGATCAGCACGCACGGCCCGATGCCGCCGAACCAGGTCGTGTCGATCGCGATGCAGGCGCTGTCCGCGCTGGAGACCGCGCACGCGGCAGGGATCGTGCACCGCGACGTGAAGCCGGGCAACCTGATGGTCCGCCCCGACGGCAAGGTCAAGCTCACCGACTTCGGCATCGCCCAGGCCGTCGACGACCCGCGCCTCACGACCAGCGGCAGCCTCATCGGCTCGCCCGCCTACATGTCGCCGGAGCGCATCCACGGCCACGAGGCGGGTCCCGCGTCCGACCTGTGGGCCCTGGGCGCGACCCTCTGCTACGCCGTCGAGGGCTGGAGCCCGTTCGAGCGCTCCTCCACCGCCTCGACGCTGCACGCGATCATGAGCGAGACCCCGCGCCTCACGCGCGCGACCGGTGTCCTCGGCGCCGTGATCACCGGCCTGCTAATCGCCGACCCGAACGCCAGGCTGTCCGGCCCGCAGGCGCGCGCGATGCTCGGGAGCATCGGCAACCAGGCGACGCCGCCCACCGGCATCCCGCCGGCGGCGACCCAGCAGTACCAGCAGGCCACCAAGGCCGTCGACCCGGCGAAGAAGAAGCGCAACCGGATCCTCGCGCTGGTGGGCGCCGTCGTCATCGCCGCGGCCGCGTTCACCGGCGGCATCTTCGCGCACAGCTGGTTCGCGGCACCCGGCGGCGGGGACACCGCGACGCTGACCTACGGTGAGGGCGGCGAGGTCCCCGTCTTCGGCCTGTCGGAGAACGTGTGCGGCAACGGCCAGGTCGCGCCGACGAAGCTGCTCGACTCCGACGCGCGCGAGGAGTGCGACAAGCCGCACGACTTCGAGGTCTACGACGCGGTCGAGACGCTGCCGGTGTCCTCGAACCTGCCCGATGCCGCCTACCCCGGTGCCGAGGCGCTGACGAGCCTCGGCGTCTCCCGCTGCGAGCTGACGCTCAGGTCGTTGTGGGTCAAGGACGGCGACAGCCTCAAGCTCACCACGCTGATCCCGACCGGCTCGGCGTGGCAGAAGGACAAGAACGACACCGCTCAGCGCCGCATCTACTGCGTGGCCAGCAAGAAGGACGGCAGCCAGTTGGACGGCACCATCAGCGCGAAGAAGGACAACTAAAGGTGAAGAAGAGGATCCTCCCGGTCCTGCTGGCCCTCGGCTGCGCGACCGCCCTGTCGGCGTGCGGGAACAACGAGGACAAGTTCGTCTCCGAGCTCAAGGCCGCCGGCTTCAGCAACCCCGGCGAGCCCAGCACGGAGAAGGAGAAGAAGTCCAAGAAGGTCGGCAAGCGCACGGTGAAGTCCTCGGAGAAGACCATCGAGGTCCTCGTGCGGGTGAAGGGCTGCGACCTGGAGTTCTCCAAGATCTCCGGCCAGTCCGGCTACTGGCTCGACGAACTGCACGTCAACGGGCAGGAACCGGAGTGGCCCGGATACCCGGAGAACCTGAACCGCGACCAGGTCGTCAAGCTGCTGGCCGACAGCTCCGCCAAGCCGGCGGGCTTCCAGAGCTGCTACAAGCCGAACGAGGCCTGATCCGTTCGTGGTGGAATGGTGTTGTCGTGGTGCCGGCAGTGAGGACGACCTGACGTGAGTCTTGCCCGTGACGAGCGCAAGGAGCTCGTCGACCTCATGACCGAGCTCGGTCCGGACGTGCCGACGCTGTGCGGCACGTGGCTGACCAAGGACCTCGCCGCGCACCTCGCGATCCGCGAGCGGCGCCCGGACACCGCGCCCGGCATCGTGCTGCCGGTCTTCGCGAAGTGGACGGACAAGGTCCAGCGAGACTACGCGCACAAGGCGTGGAGCGAGCTCCTCGACCTGGTGCGCACGCCGCCGTTCTGGATCAAGCCGGTCGACGACCTCGTCAACACCGCCGAGTACTTCGTGCACCACGAGGACGTGCGACGCGCACAGCCCGGCTGGGAGCCGCGGCCGTACGACGCCCGTCGTGAGGCGACGCTGTGGAAGGTGCTGCCGCTCACCGCCCGCATGACGTACAGGTCGTCCCCCGTGGGGGTGACTTTGGTGCGGCCCGACGGCGAGCACGTCGTGGCCAAGCAGGGTGCGAACGGCGTGGTGATCACGGGTGAGGTGCCCGAACTCGTGATGCTCGCGTTCGGGCGCGACGAGGCCCGCGTGGAATACAGCGGCGACGCCGACGCGGTGCAACGGGTGCGGTCGTTGAACCGAAGCGTCTGAACTCGGGTAGTTTCTGCGCATGCCCGCAAGCCCGCACGCAGCGCCGAACCGCCCGTTCGGCCGCGTTCTCACCGCCATGGTCACGCCGTTCGACGCACGCGGCGAGATCGACCTCGCCAAGGCGCAGGAGCTGGCGAAACACCTGGTGGACCTGGGCAACGACGGTCTGGTCGTCAACGGCACGACCGGGGAGAGCCCCACGACGACCGACCGCGAGAAGGCGGCGTTGATCACGGCCGTCGTCGAGGCCGTGGGCGACCGTGCGACCGTGGTCGCCGGTGCGGGCACCTATGACACCGCGCACAGCGTCCACCTGGTGCAGCAGGCGGAGAAGGCGGGCGCGCACGGCGTCCTGGTGGTGACGCCGTACTACTCACGGCCGCCACAAGAGGGCTTGCTCGCGCACTTCACCGCCGTCGCCGGCGCCTCGGGACTGCCGGTGATGCTCTACGACATCCCGCCGCGCGCGGTCGTGCCGATCGAGGTCGACACGCTCCTGCGCCTGGCGGAACACCCGCGGATCCTCGCCGTGAAGGACGCCAAGGGCGACCTGCACGCGGGCAGCCGGGTGATCGCGAGCACCGACCTCGCCTACTACTCGGGCGATGACCCGCTGAACCTGCCGTGGCTGTCCGTCGGCGCCGTCGGGTTCGTGAGCGTCATCGGCCATCTCGCGGCGGACCGCCTCCGCGACATGGCCGACGCGTTCGCCGAGGGCGACGTGGTGCGCGCGAAGGAGATCCACGAGTCGCTGCTGCCGCTGCTGCGACCCTTCCGCCGGGTTCCCGGCGTGACGTACACGAAGGCTGCGCTGCGCCTGCGCGGACTGGACGTGGGTGAACCCCGTCTGCCGCTGGTGCCGGCCGCCGCCGAAGACATCGAGGCCATCGCGGCCGAACTGGGAGTCAACGCGTGACCCAATCGACCGAAGTCCCGCCCGCTCTGCCGGAAGGCGGTCTGCGGATCGTCGCACTCGGCGGAATCGGCGAGATCGGCCGCAACATGACCGTGTTCGAGCACGCCGGCCGGCTGCTCGTGGTCGACTGCGGCGTTCTCTTCCCCGAAGACGACCAACCTGGCGTGGACCTGATCCTGCCCGACTTCCGCGCCATCGAGGACCGGCTCGACGACATCGACGCCATCGTCCTGACGCACGGCCACGAAGACCACATCGGCGCGGTCCCGTTCCTGCTGAAGCTGCGCCCCGACGTGCCGGTCGTGGGCTCCCGCTTCACGCTGGCGCTGCTCGCAGCCAAGTGCCGCGAGCACCGGCAGACGCCGCGCCTGGTGGAGGTGAAGGAAGGCCAGCGCTCGTCCTACGGGCCGTTCGAGCTGGAGTTCTTCGCCGTCAACCACTCGATCCCCGACGCGCTGGCCGTGGCCATCCGCACGTCGGCCGGTCTGGTGCTGCACACCGGTGACATCAAGCTGGACCAGCTGCCGCTGGACGGTCGCCTGACCGACCTGGCCGGCTTCTCGCGCCTCGGCGACGAGGGCGTGGACCTGTTCCTGGTCGACTCGACCAACGCGGAGGTGCCCGGCTTCGTGGTGCCCGAGCGCGAGATCGGCCCCGTGCTGGAGAACGTGATCCGCAAGGCCGACCAGCGGGTCATCGTCGCGTGCTTCGCCTCGCACGTGCACCGCGTGCAGCAGGTGCTCGACGTCGCCGTGCAGTACAAGCGCAAGGTCGCGTTCGTGGGCCGCTCGATGGTCCGCAACATGGGCATCGCGTCCGACCTGGGCTTCCTGAACGTGCCCGACGGGCTCTTCGTGGACCTCGACGAGGCCATGCGGATGCAGGAGGACGAGGTCCTCTTCGTCTCGACGGGGTCGCAGGGCGAGCCGCTGTCGGCGTTGTCGCGCATGGCGCGCGGCGAGCACCGGCAGATCTCGATCCGCGAGGGCGACACGGTGATCCTCGCGTCGTCGCTGATCCCCGGCAACGAGAACGCGGTCTTCAACGTCGTGAACGGCCTGGCCAAGCTCGGCGCCACCGTGGTGCACCAGGGCAACGCCAAGGTCCACGTCTCCGGCCACTCGCCGGCGGGCGAGCTCCTGTTCCTCTACAACGCCGTCCGGCCGTCGAACGTGATGCCGGTGCACGGCGAGTGGCGCCACCTGCGGGCGAACGCCGCGCTGGCCGTCGCGACCGGTGTCGCGGAGGACCACGTGGTGATCGCCGAGGACGGTGTGGTCGTCGACCTGATCGACGGCAAGGCCGCCGTGTCGGGACGCGTCGTGGTGGGTCACGTCTACGTCGACGGGCTGTCCGTCGGAGACGTCGGCGAGTCCACCCTGTCCGACCGCCTGGTGCTGGGGGAGGGCGGGTTCATCTCGATCTCCGTCGCCATCGACACGACGACGGGCCGTCCGGTCACGGCGCCCACGATCTCCGGGCGCGGGTTCTCCGACGACCCGAAGGCGCTGGACCGCGTCGTGCCGCTCGTCGAGATGGAGCTGGCGCGGACCGAGGCCGAGGGCATCACCGACACCCACCGCGTCGCGCAGGCCGTGCGCCGCGTCGTCGGGCGCTGGGTGGCGGAGACCTACCGCCGCCGGCCGATGATCGTTCCCACCGTCATCCCGGTCTAGCCGAGGCGGTTTGGGTAGTGTCGTCCCCTCTTCGGAGGGGGCGACAGGTGGAAGAACCGCTTGCGTGGCTCGTGCGCGGGGGCAAGAACGGCGAACGTGAGGCCGACGCGCTCGGCCAGGGCTTGTTCATCGCCGGCTGGCCGGGTCTGGACGACATCGGCGGATGCCAGGACCGCGACGAGCTGAGACTCGTGCTGCGCGCCGCGTACCCGGCGGCCAGGCAGGGCGCGATCGACAACTGGGCGGGCCAGCTGTGGCGCCTGCTGCACGAGATCCGGCTGGGCGACCACGTCGTGATGCCGTTGAAGAAGACGCGGCTGCTCGCGATCGGGCGGGTGAGCGGCGGTTACCGGTACCGGGCGACGCATCCGCCGGGGTTCCGGCACGTGCGGCCGGTCGAGTGGCTGC
>JASLAV010000146.1 GCA_030146905.1 Lentzea sp.
TCCCGAGCTCCCGAGCTCCCGAGCTCCCGAGCTCCCGAGCTCCCGAGCTCCCGAGCTCCCGAGCTCCCGAGCTCCCGAGCTCCCGAGCTCCCGAGCTCCCGAGCTCCCGAGCTCCCGAGCTCCCGAGCCCTCCCGTCCCCCTCTGACCGCCCAGCTCATCCGCCCGGCTCAACCGTCCAACTCAGCGGTAGGTCGTGCGGCTCTTCGCCACCCAACCGTCCGGCCCCAACCGTCCGGCCCCAACCGCCCGGCTTTCATCCCGCAGTCACCCAGCCTCCGGCTGGCCCTCCGCCCCGGCTCACAAGCCCGCCGACCGGCCCTCCGCCGCGAAGGCTTCCAGCCACCGGACGCCCAACCCAGCTGTCCGGTGTTCAGCCCTGGCACCCAACCCCGCCCACCTGAGCCTCCGCCCACCCAAGGGTCCGCCACCCCAGGGTCCGCCCATCCCAGGGCCCGAGCTCCCGAGCGTCCGACCAGCCGCGCCACCCGAACTCAGCCCGTCACGCCGAGCCCACAGGGCCTGCCTCGGCCCGCGCAAAGGCGACCGCAGCCCCTCCCGGACTCAGCAAGCAGCGAAGTCGTCGAGCAGCCCCGAAGCCACCTCCACGTCCGGGCTGAGCTGCCGATCCGACATCTCCGGGTTCAGCTTCGCCTCCGCCGCCTCGAAGGCCGCCCGCAGCGCGGCCGTCTCCGGCACGATCCCGCGCAGCCGCAGAGCGCGCACCGCCGCCACCACCTCGCAGGCCAGCACCAGCCGGAACGCGCTCAGCGACCGCAACGCCTGCGAAGCCGACTGGAAGGCGAAGCTCGAGTTCTCCTCCTGCCCGCGCGACACCACGGCGTTGCCGATGCTCGCGGGCTCGGCGAGCGTGCGGACCTCCGCCAGGGCGGAGTTGGCGCTGTACTCGAGGATCATCACGCCCGAGCTGCCGGGCACGCCCTCCGCCAGGAACGGGCGCAGGCCGGTGAAGTTCGGCTCGACCAGGGTCGTCAGGCGGGCCGTCGACAGGTGGCCCGTGTGCAGCATCGACAGGCGCAGCCGGTCCAGGGCCTGGCCCAGGTACGCGCTGTGGAAGGCGCCGTGGTGGTAGGCGGCGTCGTCGGACGGGCCGAAGTGGTCGGCGACGATCAGCGGGTTCTCGGCGGCGGCGTTGAACTCCACGTCGAGCACGCGGCCCAGGTCGGTGGCGGCGTCGACGGCCGGGCCGTGGATCTGCGGGAAGCAGCGGTAGCCGAACGGGTCCTGGATGCGGGCCGGCGGCCTGGACGGCTCTGCCAGCAGGCGGCGCATCTCCGCGGCCACCGCCACCTGGCCGGGGTGGGGTCGGCCGAGGTGGACGCGTTCGTCGTAGGCCTCGACGGCGCCGTCGACGGCGAGGAAGGACAGGGCGGCCACGACGTGCGTTGCCTTCAACAGCTGGTGCGCGTCCTGCCAGGCCAGGCCCGCCATGCCGATGGTGAGGGCGTTGCTGCTGATCAACGCCAGCGCGTCGCCCGAGTCGAGCTCGATCGGGTCCGGGGTCTGCGTGGAGCCGAGCCAGTAGCGCTCGCCGAGCAGGGTCAGTCCCGTCTCGGCCAGCGCGGTCAGGTCGCCGGTGCCGATGGCGCCGTACTCGTGGACGCCGGGGTAGCAACCGCTGTTCAGCGCGGCCAGCAACGCGTCGGCGACGGCCGGGCGCACCCCCGCGCCACCCGCGAGGAGCTGGTTGAGGCGCACGACCATCATGGCGCGCACCTGTTCCTCCGGGAGCATGCCGCCGAGGCCGCCCGCGTGGCTGCGCAGCAGGCGCAGGCCGTGCTCCGCCCAGCCCTCGGTGCTGATGATCTGGTCGCGGTTCGCGCCGACGCCGGTCGTGCGGCCGTAGACCTGTCGTCGCACCACGAGTCGCTGGCTGGCGTGCCACGACGCGTCGAGGCGTGCGAGCCCGTCGGCGTGCAGGGACACCGGCGCGTGGTACCTCGCCACGCGCACCACGTCGTCGGCGCCGAGGGACTGACCGTCCAGCACGACAGGGGAGTCTTCGACCATGGCGCCAATGTGAGCACACGGGGTTCCAGCACTTAGGGTTCAGGGGTGCTCGTACTGCATGGCCTGTGCACGACCGACGGCGTCCTAGCCCTGTGGGCCGAGGACTCCCGGCTGCCGGTGCGTGGTGAGAGCACTCGACGGGACGCGCCGCACCCGTTCGCCGCGACGGCCGAGTCGCTGGCCGAGGTGCTCGGGCAGGAAAGCGTCAAAGCGACCACGCGGGCGTTGTTGCTGCCGTCGTTCTCGTCCGGGCCGATGGCGTCACCGGAGCTCGTGCGCGACCCGTTGACGGCGGGGCGGGCGCAGCGCGGCAAGGTGCAACTGCGGCAGTGGGGTGTTCCCACGGTCCGTCTCGACGGCACGGTGGAGCGCGGCGCCGAGGTGCGGCTGAGCGACTCCGCGCGGTTCGTGTTCGACGTCGCGGGGTTCGCCACCGATCTCGTCGACCGCGGGCGTGTGCTGCCGTCGGTCGCGCCGGAGCAGGCTGTCGCGCGGTGGGTGCCGGTGCTGTCGGGCACGGACTCGGCGCGGTTCGCGGCGCTGCAGGCCGCGATGCCGCCCGCCTGCCGGTGCGAGGAGGTCGCCGGTGACCCGGCCGAGCTGGTGCGCGCGGCGCTGATCACCGCTGTCGACGAGCAGGTGCG
Organism: Lentzea sp.; assembly: GCA_030146905.1. Next base: position 2,674 of record JASLAV010000146.1, read on the forward strand.
CAGCCGGTTGAGCGGCGTGGACCTCGCGCCGGCACGACGTGGCAGCGCCACGACGGCGGAGGCGTGGCTCGCCGCGCTCACCGGGGAGCCCGCGTTCGACGCGGACCCGGTGGAGCTCTACGAACTGCGCGAGCGCCTCGACCGGTGGCGCGACAGCGCGGGCAACGAGAGCCCGGTGCGCACGTGCTTCCGGCTGCGCTCGCCGGAACAGCGCGCGGAGGAGGAGTGGGCCGTCGAGTTCCTGTTGCAGGCCGTCGACGAGCCGAGCGTCCTGGTGCCCGCGCACCAGGTGTGGTTCGCGGACGACGGGGTGCTGCGGCGCTGGATCCCCGCGCCGCAGGAGCACCTGCTGGCCGACCTCGGACGGGCCAGCAAGCTGCACCCGGACCTCGACGAGGCGCTGCGCGGGTCGCACCCGGCCGAGCTGGAGGTCGACGCGGAGGGCGCGTACCGGTTCCTGACGGCGGCGCCGGTGCTCGCGCAGGCCGGGTTCGGCGTGCTGCTTCCGTCGTGGTGGCAGCAGCAGACGAAGCTGGGGCTCAAGCTCGCGACGAAGAGCCGCGGCACGGCGGGAACCGTCGCCAAGGAGAGCGAGATCGGCCTGAAGTCCATCGTGGACTACAAGTGGGAGCTCGCCCTCGGCGAGGACACGCTCACGGACGCCGAACTGGCCGAGCTGGCCAAGGCGAAGGTTCCGCTGGTGAAGGTGCGCGGGCAGTGGGTGCAGGTCGACCAGAAGCGCCTCGCCGCAGGACTCGCGTTCCTCAAACGCGGTGGCGGCGGGCAGATGACCGCCGCCGAGGTCATGCTCCACAGCGGACTCACCGAGGAGGACGAGAGCCTGCCGCTCCCGCTGACCGCCGTGGAGGCCGACGGCTGGCTCGGTGACCTGTTGTCCGGTAAGGCCGACGAGCAGCTCGAACCCGTCGAGCCGCCCGCGAGCTTCGGTGCCAGCCTGCGCCCGTACCAGCAGCGCGGCCTGGCGTGGCTCGCGTTCCTCGACAAGATCGGGCTGGGCGCCTGCCTGGCCGACGACATGGGGCTCGGCAAGACCGTCCAGCTGCTGGCCCTCGAAGCGCTGAACCGCGCTCACGGCAAGCGGCCCCCGACGTTGCTGGTCTGCCCGATGTCGGTCGTCGGCAACTGGCAGCGCGAAGCGGCCCGGTTCACCCCCGAGCTCTCCGTGCACGTGCACCACGGCGCGGGCCGCCTCGACGGTGACGCGTTGCGCGAGGCCGTCGAGAGCCACGACCTCGTGCTCACCACCTACTCGCTGGCCGCCCGCGACGTCGACGCGCTGGGCGAGCTCACGTGGGACCGCGTCGTGCTCGACGAGGCGCAGAACATCAAGAACAGCGCCACCCGCCAGTCCCAGGCCGTGCGGCAGATCAAGGCCCGCCACCGCGTCGCGCTGACCGGCACACCCGTCGAGAACCGCCTCGCCGAACTGTGGTCGATCATGGACTTCGCCAACCCCGGCGTGCTCGGCACGATCAACACGTTCCGCGCCCGCTTCGCCGTCCCCGTGGAGCGCCACAACGACCAGGACGCCGCCGCCCGCCTGCGCAAGATCACGAACCCGTTCGTGCTGCGCCGCGTGAAGACCGACCCGCGCATCATCGACGACCTGCCGGACAAGGTCGAGATGCGCCAGCTCTGCAACCTCACCACCGAGCAGGCATCCCTCTACCAGGCCGTCGTGAACGACATGCTGGAGAAGATCGAGGAGGCGGAGGGCATCGGCCGCAAGGGCCTGGTGCTCGCGACCATGTCGAAGCTCAAGCAGGTCTGCAACCACCCGGCGCACTTCCTCGGCGACGGATCGCGCGTCGCCGGCCGTTCCGGCAAGCTCGCGCGCCTGGAGGAGGTGCTGGAGGAAGTGCTCGCCGAGGGGGACAAGGCGTTGTGCTTCACGCAGTTCACCGAGTTCGGCAGCATGCTCGTGCCGTACCTGGCCGCCCGGTTCGACACCGAGGTGATGTTCCTGCACGGCGGCACGAACAAGGCCTCCCGCGACCGCATGGTCGAGCGGTTCCAGGACAGCAAGGGCCCGTCGCTGTTCCTGTTGTCCCTCAAGGCCGGTGGCACCGGCCTCAACCTCACCGCGGCCAACCACGTGATCCACCTCGACCGCTGGTGGAACCCGGCCGTCGAGGACCAGGCGACCGACCGCGCGTTCCGCATCGGCCAGCGCCGCAACGTGCAGGTGCGCAAGTTCGTCTGCATCGGCACGCTGGAGGAACGCATCGACGCGATGATCGAGGAGAAGCGCGCACTGGCCCAGCTCGTCGTCGGCGCGGGCGAGAACTGGCTCACCGACCTGCCCACCTCACAGCTGCGCGACCTGCTGACGCTGTCGGGGGAGGCCGTCGGTGAGTGAGCACTGGTCGGGCGAAGGCCCCCGCGGCTACGGCAAGACCATCAAGGTCGACAACGGCATCAAGGCCAAGAGCAAGCGCGGCGACATCGGCGCCACCTGGTGGTCGCGCCGCTTCATCGAGGTGCTCGAGTCGTTCGGCATGGGCGGCCGCCTGACCCGCGGCCGCAACTACGCGCGCCAGGGCCAGGTGCTGTCGCTCTCGTTGTCCACCAGCATGGTCATCGCCCTGGTGCAGGGCTCGCGCCCCACCCCGTACAAGACGCGCATCGCGATCAAGTCGTTCACCAACCCCGAGTGGCAGCGCATCGAGCACGCCCTGGCGGGCAAAGCCCTGTACGCGGCCAAGATGCTGGCCGGCGAGATGCCGAGCGACATCGAGACGTTGTTCGCCGACCTCGGCCTGCAGCTCTTCCCGTCCACGCAGCGCGAGCTGACGATGGACTGCACCTGCCCGGACTGGGAGGTGCCGTGCAAACACCTCGCCGCCGCCTGCTACCTGCTCGCCGAGTCGTTCGACAACGACCCGTTCGAGATCCTCGCGTGGCGCGGCAGAAGCCGTGAGGAACTGCTCGAACGCCTCCGCGTGCTGCGCGGCACCACCCGCACCGCGGTGGCGGCCAAGGAGGAGGCGCCACCGCTGACCCGGTGCCTGGACACGTTCTGGCAGAAGCAGACCGCGACGAGCCTGACCCTCGGGGACCCCACGGCGGCCGTCCGCCTGGACGCGGTGCTCGACCAGCTCGACTCCGTGCCGATCACCGTCGGGCGTGAGGACCTCGTCTCCCTGTTGCGCCCGGCGTACCTGTCGCTGTCGCCGGAACAGGGTTCTTAGGTCTTGCCCGGACCCCGGCGGGATGATCCGCCGAGGTCCGGTCCCGCCAGGTGGTCAGATCCGGCCGAGCCGCAGGAACACCGACTCGCCGGGAGCGTCGTCCACACCGTCGTTGTCCACCACGCCGACCAGCCGCCTGAACGGCCCGGAGCCGACCACCGCGAGGCCTTCCGGCTTGTCGTGCGTGGTGGCGCCGTCCGCCTGGAGCGCGGGGAGGAGGTCCTTGGCCAACGCCTTGGACACCAACGGCTTCGGGTTGCCCGCGGGCGTGGGCGACACACCGCTGATGTCAACGCGGTAGACCTTCTTCGTCCTGGCCGCGTCACCGCGCTGGTTGTCGCGTTCCAGGACCAGCAGGGTGCGGTCGTCCACCGCGGTGATCTCGGACAGGCCGATCCACGCACCGGCCTGAGCGGCGTCGAGCGGGTACGCGGCGAACGCCCACTCGCCGGTCGCCGCCGTGTACCGGGCCAGGGTGGCCTGGCCGGGACTGTCCGACTTCCACTCCCGCTGCACGGCGAGCCACACCTGCTCGGACCTGCCGCCACCGGTGACGGTCACGCCCTCGAACCCGTTGCCGGTGGCGGTGTTCGCGACGGACGCGGGCAGAGGGATCTCACGCGTGACAGCGCCCGACGCCGACACCTCCAGGAGCAGGTTGGGCTTCTGCTTGCCGTCACCCTCCACCGCGACCCAGTAACCGCCGCCCCTGCGCGCGGCGATGCCTTCGCCGTCGTAACCGGCGGGCAGACCGTCCTTGGTGAGCGCCAGTTCCTTGCGAACCCGTGCCGGTGCCGCCACGGTGTCGATGGTCAGGATCCGGGTAGGGCTGTACGCCGCGTCCGTCACGGAGACGACGTCGCGGTGGTTGCCGGGAATCCCGGAAAGCCCCGACAGAGCACCGAACCCGATGCCGTCCGACACGATCGACGGCGTGCCCTCGTTGTGCGCCAACGACAACGCCAGCGGCTTGCGGGTCAGCCGGTACCCGCTGAGCGACGACCGGATGCCGTCGGAGGCCGAGTCCTCCTCCGCGGACACCACGAGCGTGCCGGTCGCGGGGATCGGCAACAGGCCTTCCGGCGCGACACCGGTCGGCAGAGCCTGCACGAAGCGGGGCTTGCGCGGGTTGTTCACGTCGTACACCGCGACGAGGTTGGCGCGTTCCATGCCGACGAACGCGTACCTGTCACGACCGAACGAGGCGACGGCCAAGCCCTCAGGCTCGACGCCCTTGTTGTCCGACCGGCCGTCCGGGTACTGACCCTGCTCGATCGCAATCCGCTGGAGCTCGTCGCCAGAGGAGCGCACGACCTCGCCCGAGTCGGCGTCGAAGATCGTCCACGTGCGCGAGCCACCACGGTAGTCGCCCTCGTCCGCGGTGCCGATCGTGCGGTCGTCCAGCCAGGCGACGGCATCCGGCTCACGTGCGGCGGTGATGGTCCCGGTCGGCGAGATCCTCCCGTCGTCCTCGGTGTCGACGCCCGTGACCGTGACCGTGCCCGCCGAGAAGTGCTTCACGACCTTGCCGGAACGCAGGTCCACGATCGCGATGTGGTTGTTCTCCTGCAGCGTGACGGCCACCTGGCCGCGACCGTTGACGCTGACGTACTCCGGCTCGGGGTCGGTCGGCGCGACCTGAGCGATCCCGGTCAGCTCGACCTTGCGCACCTGCCAAGAGGCCGGCCCGCTCCCGATCAGGTCGACGATCGCCAGGTACCCAGCGGGAGCCTGCGGGATCTCGCCCTCGTTGACGTCCTCGTCACGCTCGTTCTCGATCGCGACGGCCGCGTACCGGCCGTCCTTGGAGATGTCGATCGAGTCGGGCTGACCACCGAGGTCGTGCGTGGCCACGACGGCACGCTCGGCGATGTCGACGACGACCAGCACACCCGACGGCTCGGCGTGCGACTGGGAGGTGTTGACCGCGACCAGCGCCAGGCCGCCGACGACGTCGACGGACGTCGGCTCACCGGGCATCGCCAGCACACCGTCGGGCGTGAGCTTTCCGCCAGCCTTGGCGAACCCGATCCGGCGCGCGGGCGAGTCCGTGTAGACGACCAGCCTGCCGTCCGCGGTGGCCGCGGCGATCTCGGCGGCCGTGTGCTCACCGGCCGAGCTGTTCCGGAACACCGGCATCGTGTCGAAGCGCTGGAACCGCGACGGCGCCGACGCCGCGGCGGGTGCGGCCGACACGAGCAACACGAAGGCCACCAGGCCTGTGCAGAACCGGACCACTGGTCCTCCTCTTGAGCTCGGAGGCGCGCATTGTGTCCGACCCAGTGG
>JASLAV010000164.1 GCA_030146905.1 Lentzea sp.
GCGGAGACGTCGACGGACGACTCCGGCGCGTACGAGCTGGGCGTGCGGTTCAGCCCGACCCAGTCCGGCCAGATCACCGGCGTGAAGTTCTACAAGGGCACCGGCAACACCGGCACGCACACGGGCTCGCTGTGGAGCGCCTCCGGTCAGCGCCTCGCGACCGGCACGTTCGGCAACGAGACCGCGACCGGCTGGCAGACGCTGACGTTCTCGCAGCCGGTGGTCGTCAGCGCCGGGCAGACCTACACCGCGTCGTACACGACCACCACCGGCCACTACGCGGTGAACGGCGGGTACTTCTCGACGGGTCCGGTGAGCTCGGGACCGCTCACGGCGCCGCAGGAGCAGAACGGCGTGTTCGTGCCGGGCAACGGCTTCCCGACGATGACGTACGGCTCCGGCAACTACTGGGTCGACGTCGTCTACCAGCCCAACGCCGACAACGACGCCCCTGTCCTGCAGAGCCGCACCCCGCTGCCGGGAGCGTCCGAGGTGGATCTGACCTCGGTGGTCACCGCGTCGTTCGACGAGGCGGTCGACCTGAGCAGCGCGCAGTTCACCGTCACCGACCCCGGTGGCGCGAAGATCGCCGGCACGCTGGCGCTCTCGCCGGACTCGCGGATGGTCACGTTCACACCCGCGGCGAGGTTCGCGGCGTCCACCGCCTACTCGGTGAGCGTCAGGATCTCGGACGCGTTCGGCAACATGATGACGAACCCGCAGACGTGGTCGTTCACGTCGGCGACGACGCAGACCTGTCCGTGCTCGCTGTTCAGCGCGGCGACGGTGCCGACGACGACCTCGTCCGACGACACCAGCCCGTACGAGCTGGGCGTGAAGTTCACCTCCGGCACCAACGGCCAGGTCACCGGTGTGAAGTTCTACAAGGGAGCCGGCAACACCGGCACCCACACCGGGTCGCTCTGGTCCGCGGACGGGCAGCGCCTCGCGACCGGCACGTTCTCCGACGAGACCGAGTCGGGCTGGCAGACGCTGGTGTTCACCACACCGGTGTCGATCACGGCGGGGACCACGTACGTGGCCTCGTACACGACCACCACGGGTCACTACGCCGTGAACGCGGGCTACTTCGGCTCCGTGACCTCACCGCCGCTGGCAGCCACTGCCTCCGCCGGTGTGTTCACCGCCGGGTCCGGGTTCCCGGCGACGTCCTACAACGGTGGCAACTACTGGGTGGACGTGGTCGTCCAGTGACCCTGGGGCAAGCACGGCCGTTGCTGCTGATCGGAGCAGGGGGACTCGCCCGCGAGGTGATCGCGGCGGTCCGCCTCCTCCCGGACGTCTGGGGCCCGGTCGGGGCTCTCGACGACTCCGCCGCCCTGCACGGCACCCTGATCGACGGGGTGCCCGTGCTGGGCCGGCTCGACAGCCTCGGTGACCACCCGGACGCGGCCGTCGTGGCGTGCATCGCCAACGCGCGGCGGCCGTTGTCCCGCTTGAACCTCGTGTCGAGGCTCGGGCTGCCGGACGAGCGGTGGGCGACCATCGTGCACCCGGCGGCCGTCACGTCCGGCGCTTCCATCGGCGCCGGCACGGTTCTGCTCGCGGGCGTCGTGATCACGACCCCGCTTTCGATCGGCAGGCACGTCGTGGCGATGCCGCACGTGCTGATCACCCACGACGACGAGGTGTCGGACGGCGTCACGTTCGCCGGCCGCGCCTCGCTCGGCGGGGGTGTGTTCGTGGGGGAGTCCGCGTACCTGGGACAGGGAGCCATGGTGCGCGAGGGTGTGAAGATCGGGTCCGGTGCCGTGGTCGGCATGGGAGCCGTTGTCCTGCAGGACGTTCCCGCAGGAGAGACGTGGGCCGGCGTGCCGGCCCGCCCGTTGCGGGGGGAGAGCGCGTGATCGAGATTCCGCTGGTGGACCAGCGTGCCCAGCACGACCAGGTGGCAGAGGAGGTGGCCGACGGCTGGGCGGAGGTGCTCAAGACGACGGCCTTCATCAACGGCCCCCAGGTCGCCCGCTTCGAGTCGGAGTTCGCTGCCTACCAAGAAGTTCCGCACGCCATCGGTGTCGGCAACGGCACCGACGCCATCGAGCTGGCGCTGCGCGCACTGGGCGTCGGCCACGGTGACGAGGTCGTCCTGCCCGCCAACACGTTCATCGCCACGGCGGAGGCCGTCGCCCGCTGCGGCGCGACGCCGGTGCTCGTGGACTGCGTCGACGACACTCTGCTGATCGACGTCGGCCAGGTGTCCTCCGTCGTCACGTCGCGCACCAAGGCCGTCGTGCCCGTCCACCTGTACGGCCAGGCCGCGCCGATCGAACTGATGCACGGCCTGCCGGTCGTCGAGGACGCCGCCCAGGCCCAGGGCGCACGCCGCAACGGCGTCGCCGTCGGCGGCCTCGGGATCGCGGCCGCGACCTCGTTCTACCCCGGCAAGAACCTCGGCGCGTACGGCGACGGCGGCGCGGTGCTGACGACGTCCGACGCGATCGCCGAGTCGGTCCGCCTGCTGCGCGAACACGGTTCCCCGCGCAAGTACGAGCACCCGGTGCTCGGCTTCAACAGCCGCCTCGACACGCTGCAGGCCGTGGTGCTGTCCGCGAAGCTGCGCAAGCTGGAGGGCTGGAACCAGGCCCGCCGCGCCGCAGCGTCCCGCTACACCGACATGCTCGCTTCAATCGAACGCGTGCGGGTGCCGGTCGTCCTCGACGGCAACCTGCCCGTCTGGCACCTCTACGTCGTGCGCGTGCCCGACCGCGACCGGGTGCTGTCGGAGCTGCACGCCGCGGGCATCGGCGCCGGCATCCACTACCCGACGCCGCTGCACAAGACCGGCGCGTTCGCGCACGTGTCCGGCTCGTTCCCGGTCGCGGAGCAGTCCGCCACCGAGCTCCTGTCGCTGCCGCTGTTCCCGGAGATCACCGAGGCGCAGCAGACCCGCGTCGTGGAGGCGCTGGCGGAGGCGCTGCGATGACCGGCGTCCGCGTGCACCCCCAGGGGCTGTGCGAGTCGTCAGACGTCGGCGACGGCACGCGCGTGTGGGCTTTCGCGCACGTCCTGCCGGGCGCGCGCATCGGCCGTGACTGCAACATCTGCGACGGCGCGTTCGTCGAGTCTCGTGCGGTGCTGGGCAACAACGTGACGGTCAAGAACGGCACCCTCGTCTTCGACGGCGTCACGTGTGAGGACGACGTCTTTCTCGGGCCCAATGTGTTGTTCACCAACGACCTCCGGCCTCGCGCCCACGTGAAGAAGACCGGTGACGCGCTGGAGACCACGCTTGTCCGGCGTGGGGCCACTCTTGGTGCTGGTGCGGTTGTGGTTTGTGGCACGGAGATCGGTGAGCACGCGTTCGCCGCGGCTGGTTCGGTTGTGACCCGGTCGGTGCCCGCGCACGCGTTCGTGGCTGGGAACCCGGCTGTGGTGAAGGGCTGGGTCTGCGCGTGCGGCGCGCGGCTCTCGGACGACCTGTCGTGCCCGGAGTGCGGCATCCGGCACGAGAAGACCCCGGACGGGTTGAAGGCGGTGTAGCGCGCCGGTGGCGGCCGGCGACAACCAGGTGTCGGGACCCGACGCCGGGGGAGTTGGTCGCCATGCTGACGGAGCGTGAAGAGACCTGGTTGCTGGAGGAGTACAAGCTCCTTTCGGCGCACTACTTCCACGAGGACCAGGTCTACTTCCGCATGGGCGGGCTGCTGATCACGCTGAACAGCGCGCTGATCGCGTTCTCGGCGGCGTCGAGCAGCGTGCCGAGGCTGCCCCTGGTGATGATCGTGCTGTTCGCCGCGTTCGGCCTCGCCGTGACGCTCGGCTGGATGGCCATGTTGTGGCGCATCCGGGCCATCCGCCAGCTCAGCACGAACCGCATCGCGGAGATCGAGGCGGCACTGGAGTCCGAGTGGTCCGCGGAGGTGCCGTCGCCGCGGATCAGGCTGCGCCTGCGCGAACGGACCGCCGCCTTGCCGGGGCGCTTGCCGTCGAGGCTGGCGACCAGGATCCCCGCCACGGTGCTGTTCCTGATGGTTCCGGTGGTGGCGGCCGCGTACTGGATCTGCCTTCCGTTCTGGCGCTGAGAAAGCTCCGTTTTCACCCGAACGAGCTGTCGGTTGGAGCCCCTTCAACGCCTAGCGTCGCGCGAATGACCGCGATCATTTCCACCGCCTACAGCAGGGACCTGGGCGACGAGCTCCGCAGGCTGCGCGAGACCTGCACCAAGCTCGGCGGCCGCGCGATGGCCGCCCAGCTCGGGTGGGATCCCAGCAAGGTGTCGAACATCGAGAACGGCAAGGCCCGCGCGTCCGAGATCGACCTGGCCCAGTACCTGGCGACGTGCGGCAAGGACCTGGACTTCCTGCAGGAGTTCAGCAACCGGTACCGCTACGCGTTCGAACCGTACTTCGCTCAAGTGCCGGGCAACCTGCGCACGCTTGCCATGGTCGAAGCGATGGCCACAAAGATCTCCGCCTTCGAAATCTTGTCTGTGCCTGGCCTCCTCCAGACGGAGGCCTACGCGCGTGCGCTGTTCATGGAGACCGGGTGCGAGTCGCTGGAAGACATCGAGAGAGGTGTCGAGCGCCGCATGGGACGGCAGAGCATCTGGCGGCGGTCGTACCGCCCTGAGTGCATCTTCTACGTGCATGAGTTGGCGCTGCAGATGCGCATCGGCAACGCCAGGATCATGGAAGACCAGTACCGGCGTCTGTCCTTCAACTCGCACGTCCTGCGAATCGTGCCAGCGCATGTCCGAGGAGTCGCGCTCCAGTCGAAATGCACGTTGTTCGAGTTCGGCAAGGCATCACCCCTGGCCTACACGGAGACCGACCTGGCCAAGGTGTTCGCGCAGGACAGCCTGGCCGTCACATGGAGCAGGAAGCTCTTCAAGCGGCTGGATGCCCTGGCTTTGGATGCGGAACAATCGAAGAACAAGCTGGCGGAGTACGTCAGCGCACTTCGAGAGGACCCGCATGACCGGCGAACGGACCTGGCGTAAGAGCTCCTACAGCGGTGGTACGACCGACAGCGACTGCGTCGAGGTGTCGTTGGCCCACGACGCGCTGGTCAGGGACTCGAAGAACGCCGGCGGCGACGTCCTCGCCTTCTCCGCCCCGGCCTGGCGGAGCCTGCTCGGCTGGCTGAGCTGACGCCGGACGGTCTCGCTCAAAACCCGGACGCGCGGCCGCAGGTGTTAGTAACCTCCCGGCGGTGCACTTGCTGACCACCTCGCAACAGGACCGGTTGCGACACCTGGCCCGCCGCAGCCCGGC
>JASLAV010000188.1 GCA_030146905.1 Lentzea sp.
GGGCCAGTTCGAGATCACCGACTTGCGGCCCGCCCTGGAAGGACAGGTGGTGTCCGGCGCGTACAAGGTCAATGGGGTCGAGAACAGCAGTCAGTCGGTGGTGCGTTGTAACTCGGCTCAGGGGCGTCTGCTTGCCGCCCCCGTGCCCGCGGGCCAACCGCAGACGATCCAGGTCCGCGATGTTCCGGTGTCTCTGACTCCGGAATCGCTGCAGGCACTCAGGACGGCACTCGCCACGCTGCAGACCGGCTCGGACACCGTAACGGGTTGTGCACCGGGCACTGTTCCGGTGTCTCTGACCTCGGAATCGCTGCAGGCACTCAGGACGGCACTCGGCACGCTGCAGACCGACCCGGACACCGTGGTGGGGTATGCGCGGGGCGAGTTCGTGTACACCCCGCCCCAGTCCTGACCGCCGCGCCGGAGCCTATCGGGCAGTGGCGGTCGCCTCCGGGTGACGCTCACGGCCGTCGTCTCCGCCGAAGCGGCGATGGCGGCCGGAGTACTCGGTGATCGCGGCCAGCAGGTGCCGGTAGCCGAAGTCGGGCCAGTAGGTCGGGTCGAACACGAACTCGGCGTAGGCCAGGTGCCAAGGCAGGAAGTTGCTGGTGCGCTGCTCCCCGGAGGTGCGGATGAGCAGGTCGACGTCGGGCAGGTCGGCGGCGTAGCAGTGCCGGGCCAGGTCCTGCGCGGCGATGTCCTCGGGCCGGATGGTCCCGGCGACCGCTTCGACCGCGAGCGCGCGGGCCGCGGTGACCAGTTCCTCCCGGCCGCCGTAGCCGGCGAAGATGTTCAGCGTCAGCGCGGTGTTGTTCGAGGTCATGTTCTCCACGATGGCCAACACCGAGGCGAGGTTCTCGTCGAGACGGTCACGGCGCCCGCACCAGCGGACCCGCACACCGTGCTGCTGCAACCGCTGTGCGCCTCTGGTGAGCCCTTCGGCCGCCATCTCGAACAGCGTCGCCAGCTCCTGCGGGCTACGGCTCCAGTTCTCGGTGGAGAAGCCGTACACGCTCAGGTGCCTGACGCCGAGCTCAAACGCGGAGACCGCCAACCGCAGCGCCGCTCGCAGACCAGCACTGTGCCCATCCTGTGCGGACAGGCCGCGCTGGACCGCCCACCGCCGGTTGCCGTCCATGATCACCGCAACATGGCCGGGCACCACCAACTGCGCCGGCAATTCCCGCCGTGGCGGCAGACTCGCCTCGGCCATTCCTTCCACGTCAATGCCCTCGGTCAGGACACGCGCCCCGAGCCGCTCGGCCTCATCAAAGATGGCCTCGATGCCGAGGATCATGCCGTGCAGGAAGGGTTGGCAGGCCACGGTCACCATTCCCGCAACCGGGACCGCCTGGCCCAGCAGATCACGGCCCCGAGTAACCTGGACCCCGATCAACTCCTCCAGCGCACCGCTGGGAACACCGCTACGCAGGTCCTCGACGGTCAGCCCCAGCCGGTCCAGATCCTCAGCAGGCAGATAGAAGCGGCCTGCGGCGAAGTCGCTCGAGAAGTCATGCAGGATATCCGCGAGCTGGAACGCCTCGCACAGCAGCGCCATCAGCCTCCCAGCCTCTCCATTGCAGGGCTTCAGAATCGGTGTAATCAGCTCGCCGAGATTCCCGGCCACTCCGCGCAGATAGCGTCGCTGGTCGGTGACCGTGGCAAACGCCGGCGGAGCCGCGCTGTCCGCCCGAGTGGCCTCCAGGTACGCCTCCAGGAAGCGGATGTCGAGACCGCACTGGCGCGTGGTGTGCACGAATGCCCGCCGTAGCGGGTGGTCGCTGGCCTCCGCACGCACCTCCACCATCGTGGCCGCGCACCACTGCGCCAGCAGGTGTGCCCGGTCTGCGGGATTGCTGTCGTCGGCCAGGGCATCGGTCCACACCGCAAACCCGCTCACCGCGGAGACGTACGCGCGAGCCGCTGGCGGCAACAACTCCATCGCGGTCCAGAACGACCCAAGTCTGCGCTGACCGACCCTCACGCACAGCTCATAGGACTCACGCAGCTCAGGGGTGTCGATACCCGCTATCCCGCTGCCTGCCATCGCGAATCCCATCCTTGATCAGCCCCACCGCCACGCGGAACGGTATCCACGGCACCCCGTCACCCGGTTCAGCGACCAGCACCACCAATCACGGCCAGGCACTGCCACTTACGCGATCCGCAGGACAGCCATAGGTCACCTGGGGGCGGGAAGCGACTACGCCAGCAACGGGCCGTGAAGATGAGTAGTCGCTGGCCCTGGTACTTCTATGCACCTGATCGGCGTGGCCGGCTAAGAACTCCTAACAGAATGATCTTGGAATAGGGTTGATCATCGGTGTGTTGATCGCGGTGTGAGGAAGGGTGAGCAGCTTCCCTGGATCGAGTCCGACGAGTTGTGGGCGCGGATCGAGCCACTGCTCCCGCTGGTGCCACGTCGTGCGAACCATCCGGGGCGCAAGCGGCTGGACGACCGCAAGGTGTTGTGCGGCATCCTGTTCGTGCTCTACACCCGCATCCCGTGGGAGTTCCTGCCGCAGGAACTCGGCTTCGGCTCGGGCATGACCGTCTGGCGGCGGCTGCGGGACTGGCACCAGGCCGGCGTCTGGCAGCGGCTGCACGAGAACCTGCTCGCCGAGCTCAACGCCGCGAACGCCTTGGACTGGTCGCGGTCGGTGATCGACGGCTCGCACATCCGCGCCCTCAAAGGCGGCCCAAACCCGGCGCGAGCCCGGTCGACCGCGCCAGAACGGGCTCGAAACACCACCTGATCACCGAAGGACGCGGCATCCCACTGGCCGTGTCACTCACCGGCGGCAACCGCAACGACGTCACCCAGCTGATGCCGCTGATCGACCAGATTGCGCCGGTGCGCGGCAAACGCGGACGGCCACGGTTCCGGCCCGACGCGCTGTACGCCGACCGCGGCTACGACCACGACAAGTACCGCACCCTGGTGCGCGACAAGGGCATCACACCCGTAATCGCCCGCCGAGGAAGCGAACACGGCTCCGGTCTGGGCGTCTACCGCTGGGTCGTCGAGCAGACCTTCGCGCTGCTGCACTGGTTCCGCCGCCTGCGGATCCGCCGGGAGATCCGCGACGACATCCACGAAGCCTTCCTCAGCCTGGCCTGCGCCATCATCTGCTGGCGCCGACTCCGCAACCTCTCATTGAGTTAGGAGTTCTTAGCCCGGACGGAACCACGCTCGCCCTCTACAACGGAACGACCGATCCGATCAGCGTGTGGAAAGTGGACACAGGTCAGCAGACCGCGACCCTCCCCGATCACGAGGGCCGGTTCGAAGGGCTCACGTTCAGCCCGGACGGGCGGGCCCTGCTCACCAACGGTGACAAGGCGGACGGCACGGGCATTCTCAGCTTGTGGAACACGGCGACCGGCCAGAAGATCACCACGCTGGCCGGCCACACCGGTGCGGTTCTGGCCACTGCGGTCAGCCACGACAACCGCACTATCTTCACCGCAGGCCACGACGGCTCGGTCGCCGTGTGGCGGCTGGACCAGCCGTCAGTGCAGTTCGACCTTCCTGGCGCAACACCAGGCGGAGTCGCGCTCGGTCCCGACCGCCGTACCGCAGCGTTTATGTCCAGCCGCGGCACATCCTGTTGTGGGACACAGAGACCCGCAGAATCAGCGCGACGCTGACCGGCCACGCGGGCGACGCTGACAGCCTCGCCTTCAGCTTCGACGGCCGGACGATCGCGCACGCGTCGACGTCGGGCACCACGGCGACCATCACGCTGTGGGAAGTGGCTTCACTACGCAAGACCGCTACTTTCACCGCCGCCGCGGACGGTCCGGGTGTGCTGGCATTTAGTTCTCGCACCAACCAACTGGTGTTCACGCGTTCCGTCGACGACTACGGCGCGGTGACATTGTGGGATACCGGCACAGGCAAGGAGAACACCTCAGCGAGTACCGACAGCAAATGGCTCATCGGGCGCACGGTCACGCGAGCCGCGCTCGCCTCCGACGATCACACCGTCGCGTTCGGTACCTCATCGGGCGATCTGCTCGTCGTGGACGTGATCTCGCGTACCACGAGTTACATCTCCGGCCATGACAAGGAGATCTCCGCGCTGACCTTCAGCCAAGACGGCGCCGTCCTGGCAAGCGGCAGTACCGACCACACAGCGAAACTGTGGCAGCGCAACCACACAGCGCTCCGGGAACTGTCCGTGCTCACCTGGCACGCCGGAGTGGCGCACTCCGTCGCGTTCAGCCCGGACGGACGCACCCTCGCCACTGCGGGCGCCGACGAGCGGGTGCACCTGTGGGACACCACCACCGGAGTCCGATCCGCCACCCTCACCGGCCACGCGAGCCCTGTCATGGCCGTGGCGTTCGACCAGGAGGGCCACGGCCTGACCACAGTGGGTGAGGACAGGACGTTACGACGGTGGAACCTGAACGAAGACCACGTTCGGGCTCGTCTGTGCGAGGTCATCGGCAAGAGCATCGGGCCCCGCCAGGAGCAAGAAATTCTGACTGGCGCAGTGCCTGGGCGGCCCTGCACCAGGTGACCTGCGTCCAGGACGGATCACCTGGACGTGGCACGCGCCTGGTGCCCGCTGTCTGAGGAAGTGCGACGGGAATTGAGACTGATCATGTGTCATCGCCGTGAAACATCTCGGCACACCCAAGGCGCAGAAGATCAAAATGTCATCGGCCGCGAGACCCTACACCGGATGTCGACATCGAGTCCGACCGCCGGCGAGGAGGTCATCCAGTACGTCTACGACAAGCACGGCCGCCGCCACGCCGCGCAGGTCGCCAACGTCATCACCTACCGGCCCGCTCCGCGGTGCAGGACATGGCCCGCGCCCTCGGCCACTCCCCCGGCCAACAGACCGCCTGGTCCAAGCAGATCGACGTCTGGTCCCCACCGATGCCGAGAACCACCCCGACATACCGGCATCCGTGCTCGAGCTCGCCGGGTAGATCGAGGGCGCGCCACGGGACCTGGGCATCCACTCCGGCGGCATGGTCATCACCGACCGGCCGAGCTCGGAGATCTTCCCGGTCGAGCAAGCCCGCATGCCCGGCCGCACCGTGCTGGCTGTGCGCGTACGTGGCCGACCGCTGCTCGTCCACCGCGTGGACGAGCAGCGCGCTGCCCAGCCTTGGCCGGGCGGCTACCTGTGGGATCGGGCTGGTCGGCAGGTGCCGGCGGTCACCGTCCAGCAAAAAAGGCGTGCACCGCGACAACCTCGCGGTTCCACGTGCTGCCCGCCACTCGCGGGCCGTCGACGTCATGACGACGCCAGTGCGGATGCATGTTGCCCAGCTCGTCGCCGCAGGCAGCCCGAGCGAGCTGGTCGTGGGTGAGCGGCCGGTAGTCGACCGACTCGACAAACGGAACACCGCTCCGTATGCTTAAGTGGAACGCCGCTCCGTCTGACATAGCGTCCGGGCGGCGGACGACATCCAACGTCCACGCTTCATCCACAATGGAGGAACACCGTCATGCAGTACCGCACTTTGGGCCGCACCGGTGTGCAGGTCAGCTCTCTCGCGCTCGGCGCGATGAACTTCGGCAGGATCGGGCGCACCACCCAGGACGACGTCACCGCCATCGTCGATGCCGCTCTTGAGGGCGGAATCAACGTCATCGACACCGCCGACGCTTACAGCGGCGGCGAGTCGGAGGAGATGGTCGGCAAGGCCATCGCCGGGCGCCGCGAGAACATCGTGCTGGCCACCAAGGCGAGTCTGCCGATGGGCGACGAGCGCAACCATCAGGGCAGTTCGCGTCGCTGGCTGGTCACCGAGCTGGACAACAGCCTGCGACGCCTCGGCGTCGACCACGTCGATCTCTACCAGATCCACCGGTGGGACCCGAGCACCAGCGACGAGGAGACCCTGTCGGCGTTGACCGACATGCAGCGTGCGGGAAAGATCCGCTACTTCGGCTCCTCGACGTTTCCCGCATACCGCATCGTTCAGGCCCAGTGGGCCGCCCGCGAGCACCACCTGAGCCGGTACGTCACCGAACAGCCCAGTTACTCGATCCTGCAGCGCGGGATCGAAACTCACGTACTGCCCGTGACCGAGCAGTACGGGCTCGGCGTGCTGGTGTGGAGCCCGTTGGCCTCAGGCTGGTTGTCGGGCGCGATCCGCGAGGGCAGGGACATCACCACCAGCCGCTCGACGTTCATGCAGCAGCGCTTCGACATCGCCATCCCCGCGAACCGGGCCAAGCTCGACGCCGTCGAGCAGTTGGCCGGACTTGCCGATGAGGCCGGCCTGACGATGATTCAGCTGGCGCTGGGATTCGTGACCACCCACCCCGCGGTGTCCAGCGCACTCATCGGCCCTCGCACGCTGGACCACCTGCACACGCAACTCGCGGCTGCCGACATCGTGCTGACTGCCGATGTGCTCGACGCGATCGACGCGATCGTCGCCCCGGGCACCGACCTCGCCGCACACGAGAAGAACGACACCCCGCCCGCATTGCTCGACCCCGCACTGCGCCGCCGCTGACCCGCCACACCCGCCGCGTCAACCAGGGCAACGAAATGACCGGTTGATCGTGTCGTCGCCCGCAGTCGATCTCGGCCACGACCGGGACGAGGTAACGGACCCAACACGGCGGTGGCCATCAGCAACCTTTCTGCGAGACGACGTGCGGGCCGTAGCGGCGGCCTGCACGTCACCCAGATACGGCACATTGCTCCGTATCGTTGACGGGACGATATTCCACCAGACAGAGGCGGAGTCCGTGGACGGACCGAGCGTAGTGAGGAGAGCACATATGACATGGCCGGAGCATGACTTGAGGTACATCGACGCGAACGACGACTTCAGAATGGCGCCCTTCCGGGAGGATGGCGTGACGCCGGGAACTCTGATCTGGGTATGGGCGGTCGTCGTCGACAGCGGCGTGTTCGTCCGGTCGGCGAATCCGCGCTCCCGCAGGTTCGCCGCCGCGCTGGCTCAGGGACACGGAATCGCCCAATCGGACGGACGCCAACACACCGTGCACTTCCAGCACGTCACCGATGGCTCGCTCCGGGACCGTGTCGACGAGGCTTTCATGCGCAAGTACGAAGCCGATCCGTACTTTTCACCAGATGTGCTGAGCCGATCACGAGCCCAGATCGTCTGCATCACCCCGGTCGTCACCGAGGAAGTCGCGGACGATGACATCGCCGGACAGCGCGCGGTAGGACCTCGACGGTGAGCGTGGCACGCTGAAGCTGATCACGGTCGTGAAGTGGTTGTTTTCGTTGCGCCGACATGAGGTACTGGGTCGCCATTCATCTTGCCGCCCGGCGGAACACCGATGACGGCGGTAGGTCGGACCGTGCACTGCCCTGCTGAACACCTGGCCCGCGGTAGGCGATCCCGGCACCTGACTGCTGGCGACCGACGAGACGCCACTGCTGCTGCAACTGTGCCAGATGTCGCGATGAGGTCGGCAAAGGCGCTCGCGTTCATGATCATTTCTCGGCGCCCTGCAGATGGAACCATCTTCAACACTTACCTTCGAAGCAGTTCAGCCGCGCCGTGTGCCCCGTCGGGGTCGATCACTTCCAAGACAGGTTCTCCGGCGCTGGAGTCGAAGGCACCTCGCTGCACCGAGAGATCGCCAGCTCGGAAGAACACCCTTCCTTCCCCACCAGTCCCAGACCCAATGCCACGTAGCTTAAGTTGATCTTGGTGTTGTGTGGATGGTCCGGCGTGGTGTCCTGATCATCACGCCGCGCGCTGGCACGGTCGCAGCTCGTGGATGCGAGTGTGGCGTTGCCGGATCGGGTGTCGCTGGGTGTGCTGGTGACGGCGGCACCGCGGGACGCGGTGGACGAGGCGGTCGCGGCGCGCGGGGCGCCCCAGACAGACCGGGTCGAAGTTCGATAAGCCTCCAGCCGTTACTGAAGACGACGTTCTCCGCGTGCACGTTGAGGTTCACCCCGAGCAGTGGACACCGAGTTAGCAGGACCAGCGGTTCTGCTGAAAGGATGTCCATATGCCTCCTCGTAAGCGCCGGTCGTACACGGCTGAGTACAAGGTCGAGGCTGCGCATCGTGTGATCGATTCCGGCCGCACGATCACCGAGGTCGCCCGTGAGCTGGAGATCGACGCGGGGATGTTGAGTGTCTGGGTCAAAGACGAGCGGCGCCGGATCGCCGCGGCCGAGGTCCGGGGCGAGAACCCGCTGGAGGCGGCGGAGCGGGCCGAGTTGCTGCGGTTGCGCAGGCAGGTCGCCGAGTTGGAGAAGGACAACGCGTTCCTGGTAGAAGCTTCGGCGTACTGTGCCGCGATGCAGAAGAACCGGCCCGGTTCGCTCTGATGGCCAAGTACGCCGGCCCCGATGACATCGCCGGCGTGGCCGGCACCGCCGTGCCCGAGGGCGGGCGGTTCGCGGTCCGGCGCATGGCGCGACTGCTGAAGGGTGTCCGCCTCCGGCTACTACGCACACGTGAAGCGTTGTGCGGCAACGGTGTTGACACCGCGCCTGCAGCGCCGGGCGGACCTGGAGGTGAAGATCACCCAGGCGCACAAGGACTCTGACGGGACCTATGGGTCGCCGCGGATCACCGCGCAGTTGCGGGATCAGGGCGAGGTGGTCAGCGCCAAGACCGTCGCCAAGGTCATGGCCGGGATCGGGATCGGGGGCATCAGCCCGCGCACGTTCAAGGTGAGAACGACGATCGCCGACCCGGCCGCGTCGTTCCCGCCGGATCTCGTCGAGCGCGAGTTCGACCAGGGCCGCCTGGACGCCCTGTGGCTCACCGACATCACGTACCTGACCTGCGGTGAAGGCGATATGTTCCTGTGCGCGATCGGGACGGGCACTCCCGCACGGTGCTCGGCTGCAGCGTCGCCAGCCACATCGGTGCCGAGATGGTCACCACCGCCATCGAGGCGGCCGTGGCCGCCCGCGGCGGCGAATGTCGTGGCACAGTCCTGCATTCCGACCGCGGCGGCGAATACACGGCCAATCTGACCGCACAGGCGTGCTTGCGGCACGGGTTACGCCGATCGATGGGCGCGACCGGGATCTGCTGGGACAACAGCCCCGCCGAGTCATTCTGGTCGACGTTCAAACACGAGCACTACTACCGGCACGTCTACGCCACCAAGACGGAACTCGTTGCCGCAGTCGACAATTGGGTGCGTTTCTACAACAGTACGCGGCGGCACTCCAAGCTCGGGATGCGCAGTCCAGCGACTATGAGAAGTCACTCCGAGAAGCTGCCTGAATCTCGTAAGCCCCAGTCCACCGTTCGGGGTGAACCTCAGGAGCGGCAGCCGTGGCAGTCGCTGGTCGGTGAGCTGAAGCAGTTCCTGTGCGCACAGGCATCTTCTTGTGGTTGAGCAAGCCCATGCATCCACCCTGGATCGTTTTGTTGCCAAACAGCCGGCTCCCAACCCCGATCACGGGTTCCGGAACAGCACTCCGCTGTACTTCACGCTCCGAGCGGCCTGCACTGCCCGCACCGCGGTGGCACAGAACCGGATACACGCCAGAATCAGCGGTACCCAGATGGCCCGGCCGTCAAGATCGGTAACGTTTACCGGATCCGCGGCGGTGTACTCGTAGTCGTTGGCGCTACCAGGCCGCCCACGACGGCCGCGACGAGGACGGCCGCCGGCACCTCACCGAGATCAACGACCTTCACTCCCAGGCGACGGCCATCGGCAGTTCGGTCGGCTCGCTGTCCAGGGTGCGCTCACAGTATTGGGCCGACGCAACGCGGACCTTCGTGGCGCGGATCTTCGCACGCGTACTGCGTGAGCGTGGATCTCGGCGAACTGTTCAGGCCTGGAGCGTTTACCGGAGACCTCACACTGTTCGTGGCGGACGACAACCCGGCGTCGATTGAGGAGACCGCCGAGAAGTGGGCGAAGGTGGTGGAGGGGAACGTCTCGGTCAGCGGACTGCCCGACCGGCATGTTGATCTGCTGGACGTGCGCTTCGCGCCGGCCATCGCTCGCACGGTGAACAGGACCGCGCTCAGCGCCCGCTGGGATGGACGAGGAACCGCGACTGACCCTTCCCGTCATGGGCGTCTCGTGGTCGCGGTGGAGCTCGGCCGACCTCGACCTGGACGGTGCCCTCCGGCAAGATCCGCTGGACGCCTCGCACGCTGCAGGACACAGCACCCTTGACGCCCGAGTTCGACGGCGTCTGGTTGATCTTCTGGACCACGGGCAACAAGGGCTGGGACAGCCTTCCTCTGGAGTAATCCTCTTCTTTCAGGAAAGACGCACAAACGAAACAAGGCGTGGACAGTCGGACATCTGGGGTTTACCGTATCGATAATGTGAGAGCGCTCTCACAGTGCGAGTCCCTGTTGCTCCGCTGGAGGTTCCTGTGCGTTCGACCCGACCACGTCTGGCGGCGTTCGCCGCCGCATTGGCCGCGGCCACCGCGATCACCCTGATAATCCCACCGACCGCAAGCGCGGTCGCCGTCGGAGCAGGCAGTTACGCCACCGAGCGGCCCGCGGGCGCCGCCGGACCGTCCAACTCCGACGGTGCCCCCGTGACGCCGAAGGTCACCGCGCGCATGGCGGGCCAGCCGGTGCCCACCAACGAGTGGTGGTCGTCCCTGGTGTGGCAGCGCTACGCGGGCAACCCGTACGGCGAGAACCTGTACGCCCACCCGATGTCGTTCCACGCCCAGGCGCAAGGCCTCGGCGTCGGGTACCCGAACACCGCGGCCGTCGTCTCCAACGGCACCGCCTACGAGATGCTGCACCGCGACGACCTGTTCGTCGGCGTCGCCGGGCTCAACGCGCCCGGTGTCGCCGTCGACGGCTGGTCGGACTGGACTGTCAGTCCACTGTGGACTGGTGGTGGTCGCACCCTGCGCGCCACCATCGGCCACGGCCTGCCGTTCGTCCACGCCGAGGCGACGGGCGGCAACGCCCGCGTCACGTTCAACGCGACCGCCACCGTGTGGACCAACACTCCCGGAGTCCTCGGGGTGACGATCAACGGCCACGAGTACGCCCTGTTCTCGCCGTCGACCTGGACGGTGTCCGGGTCCGAGGCGACTTCGGCCGCGGCCTTCTTCTCCGTCGCGCTGCTGCCCTCTCGCGACGCGCTGGCGCTGTTCCAGAAGTACGCCTTCTCGTTCGTCACCGACACCAAGGTGTCTTGGTCGTACAACGCGGGCACGGCGCAGTCGTCGGCGACCTACTCGGCGACCACGGTGGCCAGGCAGGGCACGCAGACCGGCACGCTCCAGGCGCTGTACCGCCACCAGTGGCTCAACACCACTGACGCGGTGACCGCGCACCGCTACACCTCGCCGCGCGGCGAGATGCGGCTGCGCGAAGGCGGCTCGTTCACCACGCGCCAGGCGTTCAGCGGCGTCCTGCCCGCGCTGCCGCTCTCGTCGCAGGCCGACACCACGAGGCTGCGCAACGAGATCGACGCTGAGCTCAACGCCGCGGACCCGTGGAAGGGAGCGACGGACACCTACTGGACCGGCAAGGCGCTCAACCGGCTGTCGAACCTGGCCCGCATCGCGAACCAGATCGGCTACACCGCGGGCCGCGACCGGCTCATCGCGATGGTCCGCGACCGGCTCACCGACTGGCTCACCGCGACTCCCGGCGAGGCAGGCAGGCACTTCGCCTACAACTCGACCTGGGACACGTTGATCGGCTACCCGGCATCGTTCGGGTCCGACCGCGAGCTGAACGACCACCACTTCCACTACGGCTACTACATCCTGGCCGCGGCGATCGTGGCGCAGCACGATCCGACGTGGGCGTCCGACGCCCGCTACGGCGGCATGATCAAGATGCTCGTCAAGGACGCCAACAACTACGACCGCTCCGAGAGCCGCTTCCCGTTCCTGCGCTCCTTCGACGCGTACGCGGGGCAGAACTGGGCCTCGGGCCACGCGGGCTTCGCACACGGCAACAACGAGGAGTCCTCCTCGGAGTCGATGATGTTCGCCACCGCCGCCGTGCTGTTCGGCCAGGCGACCGGTGACAACACCCTGCGCGACGCGGGCATCTACCTCTACACGACCCAGCAGGCCGCCATCGGCCAGTACTGGTTCGACAAGGACAACGCCGTCTTCCCGGCAGGGTTCAACCACGGCACGGTCGGCATCGTCTGGGGTGCTGGTGGCACGTACGGCACGTGGTGGACCGCGAACCCGGAAGAGATCCACGGCATCAACATGCTGCCGATCACCGGTGGCTCGCTGTACCACGGGGCGTGGAAAGCCGACATCCTGCAGAACATCGCCGAGATGCGCGCGGCCAACGGCGGCACGGAGGTGGAGTGGAAGGACGTCATCACCGAGTTCCTCGCCATCGCCGACCCGGCGCAGGCCCTCGCCAACTACGGCGGCGGCCTGGAACCGGAGGCCGGTGACTCCAGGGCGCACGCCTACCACTGGATCACGTCGCTGAACACCTACGGCACGCCCGACCACTCCGTCACCGCCAGCGTCCCGACGTACGCGGTGCTGGCGAAGAACGGCGCGCGGACCTACGTGGCCTACAACCCCGGCACCACCACGGCCACGGTGAGCTTCTCCGACGGCCAGACGTTGTCCGTCCCGGCGTCCTCGACCGCGTGGCGCGGTCCGGCGGGCAGCGGCACCGACGCCGGCAGCGGCGGCGTGAACCCGACACCGACGACGACCATCACCACGACCACCACCACCACGAACCCGCCCGGCGGCCGGAACGCGTTCGCGACCATCCAGGCGGAGTCGTTCGACGGGCAGAGCGGTGTTCTCACCGAGACCACGACTGACACCGGCGCGGGCCAGAACATCGCCGGGCTCGGCAACGGCAACTGGGCGCTGTTCCGGGGAGTCGACTTCGGCTCCGCCACCGGACGTCAGTTCACCGCACGGGTAGCCAGCGGCGCCGCCGGCGGTGTGAGCGGCCTGGTGGAGGTCCGAACCGGCAGTCCCACCGGCACCGTGCTCGGCTCGTTCGCCGTCGGCAACACCGGCGGCTGGCAGAGTTGGCGCACCGTGCCCGCGAACATGTCACCGCTGACCGGCAAGCAGGACGTCTACCTGACCTTCACGAGCGGGCAACCGGCCGACTTCGTCAACGTCAACTGGTTCTCGTTCGGGCAGTGATTCGTCGCCGCCTCACCGGTTGAGGAGGACGCACGAGGTTGCGAGGACTTACCAGGATCACGGCCACGACGGTCGTCACCGCGGCGATCGGCGTGGTCGTGTCCTACCAGCCCACGGGAGGGGGAACTTGCCTCCCTCGGCGGGCAGGCTCCACGCCGACCGTGGATCACCTTCGCCGCCCGGAACGCAACGCCTAGATCGCCCGCCGCGCGCCGAAGGCTCAAGCGGCGGGCGATCTAGGCGCGTTCGATACCGAGCTCTGCAAGCAGGGGCTGCGCCTGCACCTGGTCTGCACGCCGGGAGGACTACCTGTCGCCTGCGCTCTGACCGATGCCAAAGCCGACGAGCGGCAAACCCTGCTGGGCCTGCCGGAGTCGACCCGGCCCTGGTGACCGAACGTCCAAGGCACACACTGATCGCGAACGAGCACCATTACGGCCGCGACTTCGAACACGCCCTGCGCACTGCCGGGGTCGTGTTGTTGCGCCAGGCGCGCAAGGGCGAGACACCACGGCTTGGCGCGACTGTTCAAGCCGCTGCGCCAGACCATGGAGTCGATCAACCAGACCTTCAAAGGCAGCTCGACATGGAACGACACCGCGGACGCACACCTGCCGGCGTGATCGTCCATGTCCTGCAACGCATCCTCGCTCCGATCGCCGCAATCCGGCACAACGACCACACCGGCCAGCCAGTCGAACGATCACTGATCGTCTACGACCACTGACCTTGGAATCAACCATCTAGTCGGCGTACGAGCAGACGCGGCGGTGCCGGGGCGAGCGGGTCACACCGAGCTTGCGGCTGCGTGCCTCTCTTGGGATGAGAGGAATGCGGGCATGTTGGCTTCGATGTGGCCGATGAAGGCCATGAGGTGGTCGACGGTGGTTTCCCCCCAGCGGCGTGAGGAAGCAGTTGACGCTCGGGGGCAGTAACCGGGAAGGCCGTGATCCGCACCGGGTAGCACCGGCCGGAATCGGCGTCGCTTGCCGCGAAGGCACGGCGGTGCGAACCGGACTGTCGTTGAGGGTGCCGATCACCTGCTCGCTGTCGGCAGTCCGGTCAGGCAGGTCACGTACCCGTCGGTGATGCGCACCGGAGCGTTCGTGGTGTACGGATCGCTGAGGTCACCGCCCCGACCTGCTCACGGTCAACGGTGTGGTGGCGTCGAGAGCGACGTTCCAGGCCGAATCGGCTGTCGCTTCCAGCTCGGGCCAGTCGGACGTTCCCGCGTAGCGGTTCCACCGCATCGATGCGCAGCGAACAGGTCCAGGGGCCGTGCTCGACTGAGACGGATCTTGTAGTCGTTGCGTGGTGGTGCTGCGGAACCGGTCGGGGTCCCGCAGCACCCAGGTTTACCGCTGGTTGGCGTCGGCCGGCGACACCCGCTGCCGCGCGGGTACCTCGGCTGACATGACCACCAGGGCTGCGGTGATCAGGACCAGGTTCTTGACCACGAACTCACCGGTCATGGTCAACAGCAGTGGATT
>JASLAV010000205.1 GCA_030146905.1 Lentzea sp.
GCACTGGGGAACGGGGCAGAGCTTCACCAGCATGGAACCCGGCCTCGGCATCGCCGAGCGCGTGATCGACGACCTGCGTGAGCTGGAACCGCGCGCGTGGCTGCTGTGGCAGGCCGTCGAGGACTACAACAACATGAAGCCGGGCGCCGAGTCCCCGGACGGCATGAACTGGGGCGTGGTGCAGATCCCGTTCGACTGCGGGCCGCGGGACACGCTCGCCACGTGCCCGGCGCGCGTCAACACGAAGTTCCACGCCTTGCGGAACTTCACGCACTACGTCAAACCAGGCGACCGACTCGTGAAGGTCAACACCACGACCGACGTGGCGTCGGTGCGCGGCACCGAGCTGAAGTCGGTGGTGCACCTGAACAAGACCGACCAGGCGCGGTCCGTGACGCTGGACCTGTCGGCGTTCGCGTCCGTGCGGCAGGACGCGACCGTGCGACCGGTCGTGACGGACCAGCACGGCGCGTTGGTGAAGGGCGCGGCGGTGCGCGTGAAGGACCGCAAGGCGACGCTGCCGGTGCCGGCCAAGTCGGTCACCACGTTCGAGGTGAGCGGCGTCGGCGGGGTGGACGGCGCGGCCGCGCTCGGTGGGCGATACCGGCTCACCGGCGTGCAGAGCGGCAAGTCCCTCGCGCCGTCGGGCACGTCGCTCGTCCAGCGCACCACCGACACCGCCGCGGCGGACCAGGTGTGGCGGGTGGAGCGGCGTTCGGGCGGCTACGGCAACCGCGCCCAGTTCTCCGTCGTCAACGCCTCCACGGGACAGCGGATCGCGGCTTCCGGCGGTGACGTCGTGCTCACTTCGGCCGACGGGCCCGCCGCGAGGTGGGTGCTCTCGTCCACGGGGGACGGCACGTGGACGTTCGTGAACGCGGCCAACGGAAGCCTGCTCGACGTGATCGGCGAGTCGCGTGAGGACGGTGCCAGGATCGGGCTGTACCAGGCGACGTCCGGTGCCAACCAGCGGTGGTCGGCGAACGCCGTCGCCCGCCGGTAGCGGTCACGCGCTGTCGCGCACGACGAGGGTCGAGGGGTAGAACGTCGCGCCGTACGTGTCGCGGCGGTCGAGCACGGAGATCGCCGCCGCCGTGGCGATCTCCTCCACGGGGTGCGTGGTGGTGGTGAGCGCCGGGCGGACGAGACCCGCGAAGGCGATGTCGTCGAACCCGGCGACGGCCACGTCCCCCGGCACCCGCAGGCCGAGCCCGCGCAGCCCGTCCAGGACACCGAGGGCGGTGAGGTCGCTCAGCGCGAACACCGCGTCGGTGTCCGGCCACCTGGACATGACCTCGACGGCCGCCTCCGCACCGCGGACGGCCGTGAAGTCGCCGGTCACGACCCTCGGCTCGTGGCCGCTGTCGCGCAGCACCCCCTGGTACGCCTCGACTGCGCGATCGCAGCAGGGCAACCATGATGGACCCGTGACCATCGCGATCCTGCGCCTGCCGGTGCGAACCAGGTGCCGCACGACCCCGTCGGTGCCGGAGCGGTTGTCGACGTCGAACGAGGGCACGTGACGTGCGCCGACACCGACCGCGGCGACCCTGCCGCGCCACGCCCGCGGCACGGTCTCGAGCGCGGGGCGCGTCGGGTTCACCACCACCAGGCCTCCGAGCCCGCGACCGTCGGCGAGGCGGGCCAGTGAGCCGGGGTCGTTCAGAGGCAGCCAGTGCAGGGAGACGCCGACCTCGCGCTCGGCGGCGACATGCGCCGCCGACGTCAGCACGCGGCCGACGTAGGGGTCGTCGAGCACCGCCGCCGAGTGTCCGATCACGGCGATGGCGAGGCGCGTGCCGGTGCGGGTGACCAACGCGCGGGCAGAGGCGTCCGGCACGTAGCCCAGTGCGGCCACCGCCGCGGTCACCCTGTCCCGCGCCCGCGGTGATGCCGGTCCCTGTCCCGTGACAACACGTGAGGCGGTCGCCCGGGACACACCCGCGGCGCGTGCCACGTCGTCCAGCGTGGCGGTGCGTTCTGCCGTCATCTCAGCAGTATTGCGGTGGAAGCGCTTCCATGTGTGGAGTGAGTACTTCGTGTATCGAGAAAGGAGAACCGGATGTCGGTCACGGTGCCACGCACCCAGGTTCGAGCCGCCGCCGCGGGAGTGGCGGTCACCTTCGGGCTCAACGGCGTGGCCGTGGCGACCTGGTTCGCCAGGGTCCCCGCCGCCCGCGACGCGCTCGGCCTGACACCGGGCGCACTGGGCGTTCTGCTGCTGTCGATGTCGGTGGGAGCCTGCCTGGCGATGCTCACCGCGGGAGAGGTCACCCACCGCCTCAGGCCCAAGCTCACGGTGAGCGTCTCGGCCGTGACGGTCGCCGTGGGACTGGCGGTGGCGGGCATCGGCATCGGCACGTACCCGTCAGCGGTCCTGACCGCGATCGGCATCTTCACGCTCGGCTACGGATCCGGGCTCTGCGACGTGGCGATGAACGTCGAGGCCGCGGAGGTGGAACGCGCGCTGGGCAAGACGGTGATGCCGCGCTTCCACGCCATGTGGAGCCTAGGCACGGTGGCGGCCGCCGGCATGGCGTCGTTCGCGGCGTGGGCCGTCCTGCCGGTGACCGGGCACCTGGCCGTCGTGGCCGTCGTGGTGGCAGGTGGCACGCTGGTCTCGGCGCGGACGTACCGGCTGGCGCGCGAGGCGGAACACGGCCGCGGCAGCGGTGTCCTGGCCGCGTGGCGCGAACCCCGCACGTTGCTGATCGGTCTGCTGGTGCTGGTGCTGGCGTTCACCGAGGGCACCGCGAACGACTGGGTGGCGGTCGCGTTCATCGACGGCCACGACGTGGACCCCGCGCTGGGCGCGCTGGTGTTCGGCGTGTTCGTCACGACCATGACGTTCGGCCGGATCTTCGGCACGATCGCGCTGGACCGGTGGGGCCGCGTTCCGGCGATCGCGCTGTCGATGCTGCTGGCCGCCGGTGGTGTGGCGCTGGCGGTGTTCGCCGAGTCCGCACCCGTGGCGATCGCCGGTGTCGGAGTGTGGGGGTTGGGGACAGCGCTGGGCTTCCCGGTCGGCATGAGCGCGGCGGCGGACGACCCCGCCCGTGCCGCGGCCAGGGTCAGCGTGGTCGCGGTCATCGGGTACACCGCGTTCCTCGCGGGACCGCCGCTCGTCGGGTTCCTCGGGAACGAGGTGGGGGTGCTGCGGGCTCTGCTGATCGTGCCGCTGCTGTTGCTGCCCGCGCTGGCGCTCGTGCCGATGTTGAAGCCGGTCAAGGGTTAGCGGGTGCGCCGGGCGACCGTGGGGAGTCGCCGGCGACCGGAGCCGTGCGCTATTCGGTGAACATCGTGAACGACAGCATCCGGTCGAAGCGCTTGGCCGCGAGGTCGTCGAAACTGATCAGGAAGCAGCCGTAGTAGTAGTCGCTCTCCGTGTAGAACTGGGCGAGCGGCACCCATTCGCGAGTCAGCCGGTACTCGACTTTCTCGCTCGAGGTGAACCGTTCCTCTCCGGGAAGGGAGGGGCCTGCCTCCTGCAGGCCCCCGAACCCCACCTGCTCCATCTGCGTCAACGGCGGGTCCTGACCGCCTATCTCCGAGCAGTACCCGCCGATGCGGAGGAAACCGCCCCGGCCCTGCGCCGGCCAAAGGGCGTCGACCAGTTCGCAGAGCTCGTCGGCGTGCTTCAGGTCGTCGAACAGCTGCTCCAGGAGCAGCGAGTCGAAGTCGTAGTCGCTCTCCTCGATCCACTCCGGCAGCACCGGCCGCACCGACGCGGCCAGCTGGTGCTCGGGGATGAGGAACGGGAGGTCCTCGTGGAAGAACCTGGCGCTGTCGTGGCCGGGCGGTGGTGACGCCACGACCGTCTCGGTGCCCGCCGGGACGTAGAGGGCCCGTGCGTACGGCTGCTCGCCCGTGGTCAGAGGAGCCAGCAGGTCTTCCTCGTGGTGCAGGAAGAAGAGCAGCGAGCCGTCCTCCGGCAGGGGAAGTCCTTCCGCCCGCGGGAGGGCGGCGCAGTCGACGGAGCCGATGAAGGGCAGCGGGGACCCGCCGCCGGGCCACTCCACTCCCACCGGTAACCGGGGAAGCCCGCCGCTCTGCCCGACGACCTCCTCACCGGGATCAGCTCCGCGCGCCGAGATCTCGAACCGGAGGTGCTCGGCGAACCTGCCGACCTCGTCGTCCGGGATGCCCTGCTCGATCGCCGCGCGGCGGAACTGCTCGTAACGGTCCATGGCGGAGCATGATCGCAGACCGGTGGGAGCGCTTCCTCGGCCGGTTGCGCGCATTCGACGGCTGTTCGAATCGAATGACCGTCGAATACCGGGACGAACCGTCGAATGAATTCACTTCGTTGACGCACGGCGGACGCATTCGTAATACTCGTTTCACGATCGTGGACGGTGTTCAAGAATGTGAATCCTTTCTGAAGGGTATCCCGTCATGCGGCTTTTCGCTCTCGCGCTGGTTCTGGCGTGCGCAGGTACCGGAGCGGTCCCCGCGCACGCCGCCCACGACCCGTCCCGGCAGGTGCTGCCGGCAGGGGACGGCTGGGCGTCCAGCGGGCCGGGCACGACCGGTGGCGCACAGGCGCCGGCCGCGAACGTGCACGAGGTGCGCACGAGGAACGAACTGGTCGCGGCGCTGGCTTCGCCGGGACCGCGGATCATCAAGGTCAAGGGCGTCATCGACGCGAACACCGGGCCGGACGGGACACCGTTGCGGTGCGAGGACTACGCGACCGGCGGCTACACGCTGGCCGGCTACCTCGCGGCGTACGACCCGGCGGTCTGGGGATGGGAGCGCGAACCCGAGGGGCCGATGGAGGACGCGCGCGCCGCGTCCGCCAAGAGGCAGGAAGCGGTCATCTCGCTGAACGTCCAGGCGGACACCACGATCATCGGGGTGGGACGGGGCGCCGGGATCACGGGCGGCAGCCTGCGGATCCACAACACGCGCAACGTGATCGTGCGCAACCTGACCTTCCGGGACACCCGCGACTGCTTCCCGCAGTGGGATCCGACGGACACCAGCCCCGGTGCGCCGCCGGGCAACTGGAACTCGCTCTACGACTCCGTGTCGCTCCAGCGGTCCGAGCACGTGTGGGTCGACCACAGCACGTTCACCGACGAACCGAACGTCGACAGCACCCAGCCGCTCCACTTCGGACGGCCGTACCAGGTGCACGACGGCCAGCTCGACATCACGAACGGGTCCGACCTCGTCACCGTGTCCCGCAACGTCTTCGCCGAGCACGGCAAGACCATGCTGATCGGCTCGTCGAACTCGTCCACGACCGATCCGGGCAAGCTGCGGGTCTCGGTGCACCACAACATCTTCCGCAACGTGCTGGAACGCGCGCCTCGCGTGCGGTTCGGCCAGGTGCACGTCTACAACAACCTGTACGAAGGCGCGCAGACCTACAGCTGGGGCGTCGGCGTCAAGTCCCAGATCTACGCGCAGAACAACTACATCAAGGGCATCGCGCCGGAGAAGATCGTCTAC
>JASLAV010000210.1 GCA_030146905.1 Lentzea sp.
CGCCGTCCGGCCCCGGCGTCCGGGTGGACGCGGGCGTGGAGAGCGGCACGGTCATCGGCGGCCAGTTCGACTCGTTGCTGGCCAAGCTGATCGTCACCGGCGAGGACCGGACCCAGGCCCTGGAGCGGGCGCGGCGGGCGCTGGACGAGATGGTGGTGGAGGGCATGGCGACCGTGCTGCCGTTCCACCGCGCGATCGTGCGCGACCCGGCGTTCGTGGGCTCCGAGGACGGCTTCACCGTGCACACGCGGTGGATCGAGACCGAGTTCGACAACACCATCGCACCGTTCACCGACGGCGCGGAGGCCGAGGAGGACGAGCCGCGGCAGACCCTGGTGGTCGAGGTCGGCGGACGTCGCCTGGAGGTCTCGCTGCCCGGTGACCTGGCGCTGAGCGGCGTCGGCGGCGGTGGCGGCGGCGCGGCGAAGGCGGGCGCGAAGGCCAAGCCCCGCAAGCGCGGCGGTGGCAAGAGCGGCGCGGCGGTCTCCGGCGACGCGGTGGCCGCGCCCATGCAGGGCACGATCGTCAAGGTCGCGGTCGAGGAGGGCCGGCGGGTCGAGGCGGGCGAGCTGATCGTCGTGCTGGAGGCCATGAAGATGGAGAACCCGGTCACGGCGCACAAGTCCGGCGTGGTCACGGGTCTGGTCGCCGAACCGGGCGCGGCGGTCACCCAGGGCACGGTCATCTGCGAGATCAAGGAATAGGCTCACCTGTGTGAGCGAGCGGGACATCCGGATCGGCGACGCGGAGCGTGAGCACGCGCTCGAACTGCTCGGCACGCACCTGGGCGAGGGGCGGTTGAGCCTGGACGAGTTCGGCGACCGCTCCGCCCGCGTCGCCACCGCGAAGACCCGCGGCGAGCTGTACGCGCTGTTCAGCGACCTGCCCGCGCCACGGCCGCGGTTCCCGCAGGTGGAGCCGCCCGCGGCGCGTTCGGCGGTGTCCGCCCGGCGCGGCTTCCCGCTCGACTTCCGGGTCAGCAGCGCGGCCGTCACGGCGGTCGCGATCATCAGCGTGGCGTTGTTCTTCCTGGCCAAGACGCCGCTGGTGTTCCTGCTGATCCCCGCCGCGCTCCTGCTGATCGGTCGGATGGGCAGGCCTTGAGCGCGCCGTCGCTGCTGCTGCTCGACCTGGACGGCGTGCTGCGGCGGTTCCCGCCGGACGGGCCGATCGAGGACGGTTTCGGCCTGCCGCGCGGCACGCTGGCGCGGGTGGCGTCCTCCCTGGCCGGTCCCGCGATCACCGGCCGGGTCGCGGACGAGGAGTGGCGCGCGACCGTGCGGGACCAGTTGGTCGTCGAAGGGCTCTCGCCGGCCCGCGCGGCCGACGCGATGGCGGCGTGGACGCGGACCGGCGAGGTGATCCCCGAGGCGCTGGACCTGGTGCGGAGGGTCCGCAAGCGGTGCCGGGTGGCGTTGCTGTCCAACGCGACCGACCGGCTGCCGCGCGACCTCGCGGCGTTGGGGCTGGACCGCGAGGTGGACGCGGTCGTGACCACCGCGCGGCTCGGGGTGGCCAAGCCGGCGCCCGAGGCGTTCCGGCGCGCGTTGCGGGTGCTCCAGCACTCGCCGTCGGGGACGTTGTTCTGCGATGACAACGCGGTGAACGCGGAGGCGGCGCGGACCGTCGGCATCGACGCCGTGCACACGCCGGACTTCCCCGCGTTGCGCGAGGCCCTGTCGTCGCGCGGCCTGCTGGACGACGGTGTCGGTGGCGGTCCGCCCCGCGCCACCGGCCCGTTGTTGCTGGTCCTGCACGACCGGGACGACGCGGAGGAAGCCGCGCGCGAGCTGGCCGCGGCCGGCTGGTCGCCGTGCGCGGTGCACAAGGACGTGCTGGCCGGCGAGGACGACCTCGAGGACGCCGACTGGGTCGTGGAGCTGGCCACCGGTCCCGACGACCGGCCGGCGTCCGTCCACCGCGGTCTGCTCGAAGTGCTGGCCGAGCGCTACGACGGGTTCGTCACGGACTAGTCTCCCGCTGGGGGCCGGAGACCAGTCCGTTCGAGCGGAGCGAGGACCATCCGTCGTGGAGGCCGTCGAGATCAACGCGGGTGAGTTCTACCTGCGCCAACTCCGCGCGGACGACCGCGTCGACGACCGGCCGGCGTTGGTGGGCGGCGGTCTCTCCCCCGACTTCGACGCGGCGGGCGCGCACATCGCCGAACGCGCGGACCAGTGGCACACCGGGGAATCCTGTTCCTGGGCCGTGTGCGACCAGCTCACCGGGAGGGCCGTCGGCGAGATCTCCCTGACCCGCACCGGCGAACTGGACTGCTGGACCACCCCCGACCTGCGCGGCAAGGGCATCGCGACGCACGCGACCGCCGCCGTGCTGCGGTTCGGCTTCGGGTTCCTCGACCTGCCGCTGATCACCGCCAGACCCCCGGACGACGCGGCGCGACGCGTCGCGGAGAAATGCGGCTTCACAGCCGAGGGTCCACTTGGCGTGTGGACCCGGCTACGGTAGGTGTCCATGAGGGGTGCTCGGGTGTTCGCCGCCACGCTCTGCGCGCTGGCGATGGCCTCCTGCACGCCCGGTCCGGAGAAGAAGGCCGACGGTCGGGTCGACGAACCGCTGCCCGCCACGACCACCGCCCTGCTGTCGTTGCCGCCCAGGCCCCGTGAAGTGCGGTTGGACGACGTCGACCCGTGCGAGGTGCTCTCACCCGAACAGCGCATGGCGCTGAGCTTGGACAACCCGCCCAGCGCTTATGTGGAAGCGGGCTTCGGCAACGCGAAGGCGTGCACCATGCGCAGCAACATCAGCGGGAACGTCGTCCGGCTCGCCCTCGTCACAGTGGAGGGCGTCGACGTGTGGCTCAGCGAGAACGCCCAGGTGCACGCCGAGCAGACCGCGGTCGCCGGGTTCCCCGGTCTGACCGTGCGGACGCCCGGCATGGACAACGTGTGCAACGTCGAGGTGGACCTCGCGGAGGGGCAGTTCCTCGACGTGATGTTCCGCGACGGTGGTAACGAAAGAGCGGCGAAGCAGGACACTCTGTGCCAAGGGGCGCAACGGGCGGCAGAAGCGGCAGTAGCCGGTTTGCTGCAACGGGGCTGACCCACGCGGGGGATGTGCGGTCCACCTACTCCCCGCTGTCGGACCCTGTGGCTAGAGTGACCTTGCGCGAGAACGGAATGGCGCGACGGGAACGAGGAAGGCGGGAGGTTGTCCATGCCGTCGGAAGACCACGGCCACGGCCACGGCGCTGACACGGGCTCACCACCGCCCCTGTCGCACACGTTGAACGTCGAACCCAGTGCGATTCCCAGCCTCCGCAGCGCGTTCGCGGGCGCGTTGTCGAAGCTGGACAAGCAGATCGAGCAGGCCATCACCGAGGTCCGGGTCCGTCCGTGGGCGGGCGACCCGGTGAGCCAGGACGCCGCGGAGCGGTTCAACGAGCGTTCG
>JASLAV010000242.1 GCA_030146905.1 Lentzea sp.
CTCGCGAGAACTTCCTGCGTCGTTACCTGGCGGACGGCAACCGGCCCGACTACGCGGCAGACATCGCCACCCTTTACGACAGCATCCTTCGCCACGGCTACGGCGCGGGTGTCACCGGCGCAGTGCGGGAGTCGACGGGCAATCCCGCGCGCACCATCGACGACTTCGCTCTCGAGCACGCCGCGAAGTTCAGCAGGTGAGGCACACAGCGCTGCCCGTCGTGGAGCCCCCGGAACGAAGATCACCTGGGTGAGTGATCTCCGTGCGGGCTCCGCTCGGGCAGTGCGCACGCATGTCACCGACGGCGTTGTGTTCGCAGCATGGTTGAGGGCGGCCTGAGCTGGCCGCCCTCAACGTGAGAAGCGCATGACAGCGACGCCGATGACGTCGTTGGACGTGACCCACAGCATTGATCGTTCTGTTGGTGCGGTTGGTTTGCCGACGGTTGCGCCTGGCCACTTCAGACACAGGAGCTGACACGTAGGTCACCTTCGAGCAGAGGCTGCCGAGGATGTGCTCCCGGTCGCGTTCGCCCTCCCGTGTCCGCACGCCTGCGGCAAGCTGCCTGTGTGCCGACGCGACCAGATCTTCGGTGCAAAGGGAGAACGATGAGGCGTTCTCCACGGCGTACGCCTGGTGGGGGGATTTTCGGGGTGTGCTGCTGACGTTGGGCGTTGACTGCCTGAGTGTGGGTGATCTTCTGCAGCAGCCTCTCATGCGGGGGCTGACCGCCGAGGCCGTCGTGTGGGCGGTGGTAGTAGTCGTAGCTCCACATTCATGATCCTGCCGCCAGGACGACGACACACGATCACCGCAGCTCAGCAACGACTGCAGAGTTCTGGCACCCCACAGGATCTGCACGGCTCCTGCGGCGGCGACGAGGGAGAGCTTCGGCTCTGACTGCCAACCCGGCAGCTACGTCGACATCGACTCCTGCGATGCGCTGTGTCGATGTCTTCGCTGATGACCGCGACCGGAACGCCCACACGAGCATGGGCGCCGGCGCTGAAGAGTGCGGCATCGCGAGTCGGAGATCCATGGCATGCGTCTGCGTGAACTCTGCGCCCAGGACACGCTCGAATTCCCGGATAGCCCCCGTGATGATGGGGTACATCAGCGTTGCCGGGTCCTGGTTCGCCGGACACGGGCAGGACCGCACGAATGGTCTGGTGAGCTGAGCGGTGTCGTTAAGCAGCCAGCACCCCGCGCGGGTCCGGTAGCGCGGTGCGGGCCCACCTTGACGGGCCCGCACCGCGCCTCACGGAAGCCGCTTCAGCGCGTTCTGATCGAAGCAAGCGCGCTCCGCACGACCCCACGGAGTCTGGCGTTGTCGCCCTGGGAGCACTCGATCAGCATCGCGAACGCGAAAGAAGATCTGTACCGCCTCGCGTGACAGGCCTGGAGCCGCACGTCTCCTCGCTCGTGGTGAGCGTTCTGGTGTGGCCTGGATTTCACTTCGAGCACGTGACGTCCTGGAGCAGGTTGTGGGCGATGTCGCGGAGCTTGACGTTCTCGCGTTGGGACCGTGCCACCAGCAGGTCGAACGCTTCGTCGGCCGTGCACCTGCGTGCGGCCATCAGCACGCCCTTCGCCTGATCGATGACAGAACGGGACACGAGCGCCCGCTCCAGGTGTTCGATGTGCTCCCGGAAGCGTTGCGACCGCTGGGCGCCGGTGATCGTGGCGGTGGCCGCGGTGGTGAACAGGCGCATCAAGCTCTCGTCGAACGGGTCGAACGCTGCCGCCGTGCGGCTGTAGATGTTGAGCGAGCCCATGTGCCGGGCCTCGGATTCGTCGGACGCGGGCAGCACCACGGGAACGGACAGGTAGGCGCAGATGCCGTGTTCCGCCGCGGCGGCCTCGAACTCGGGCCATTCGTCGCGGTGCTCGCCTACGACGGCGCGGACGGCGGTCAGGGTTCGAGCGGCTTCCAGGCACGGGCCGCTGTCGGCGCTGTACTGCTTC
Source organism: Lentzea sp. (assembly GCA_030146905.1). The sequence goes on from JASLAV010000242.1 coordinate 1,966, forward strand.
TCGTCGACCCCGACGAGCCGCTCGTCGGTGGCGGCCGCCGTGCGGGGCTGATCCAGTGTGAGCACGGTGACGGTCACCGCGTCGGCGTCGACGATCGCCCTGGCCGCGGTCTGCGCCAGCCGCTGCAGGGCGTCGTCCAGCTGCTCCTCGCCGGTGAACGCGTCGCGCAGCACGCCGAGCGCCTCGGTGGTCTCGTCAAGGCGTTCTACTGCACCCGGCCGGTCGCTGTTGAGCGACTTGGCCGGTGACGGGGACGGTCGCGCTTCGTCGGCCATGCCGCAGCACTCCTTCATCATCACAGGGGAGTACGCGGCGCAGGCTGCTCGACGCTCGCCAGAGCATGATACGGCCACTGATCATGCCGAGGCCGGACCCGCTGAGGCGAACTCGGGTGGCAACCGGACCAACTGAAGACGGGCCTTTCGCGCTTTGAATGCATGCGCACGGTGTTCTTTTCGTACCCCTGACTTTGATCTCACTCCCTTGACGCGGTCCAGGCAGGCTTCCGGGTGGCGAGTGCGAAATGATTCAATGCGATACAGTCCGGCAATACCAGCAAATCGCAGGTGACGCCGTGGGACCGCTCAGCGGATCGACGCTCTTCACACGGAGGCTTCCCGTGACGACCGTCAGCGGCGATGCGAGACCAATGCTGCTCGAGCAGCCGATCGAGCCGGGCATCGCGTTGTCGGCAGTGCGCAGCCGTCTCATCACAGCTCTGCACAACCTGGACGAGGACCACCGCTACGACGTCCTGCTCGTCGTCACCGAACTCGTCAGCAACGTCCTCGACCACACAATCGGCACCGGAACACTTCGCCTCATCCGCAGCACGACGCGATGCGAGATTCTCGTCGAGGTCGATGACACCACGTTGTTGCTGCCCGTGCACGGGCGTTCTCGGCTGGGCGACACTCGAGGCAGGGGCGTCGTGGTGGTCGACAACCTCACCCGCGAATGGGGCACACATCCGTCGCCCACAGGAGGGAAAACCGTGTTCGCCGCGGTGCCTTGTGGTGGTGGGAACGAGGCCAGCAGCTGCAGGTGGACGGCCGTGGGGGTGTCGTAGCCGATACCGGAGATGGTTTCTGCCCTCGATGTGACACCGCTTGACAAGGTCCACAACGGCGGATGGATGTGCTTCGACGGCTCCCGTGCTGCGCACCTGTCGTTCAGTTCATCGAGCCGACGCCGGCGCGGTGACCAGTGACCGCGCCACACGGATCACGCGGTGGGCGCGGACTTCGAGTTTGGCGGCAACCTGCTGTCCTTCCCACACGAGGACGTCGAGCTGGCCGAGGTCGGCCAGCGCCGTGAACGCGCGATCGGCCGAGGCGACGGTGAACGTGCGGCACCCCTGCTGGTGGGCGTAGCGGGCGTGGGTGATCAGCGCGTGCTCGGCGGCGTTGGCGTGCTGTCCTACCTGCCAGCCCGCCACCCCGAGCTCGGCGAGCATGCTCACCATGATGTCCACGGCCGGGTCGGGTTGGGCGTAGCCGGCCAGGGCGTGATGTACCGGCCCAGCCGCCTGCAGGAGGGCGTGAACCTTCGCACGCAGCACACGCGGACGCACGTGGACCGTGCCCACGGCGTTCTCCAGGTCGATCAGCAGCACCCTGTCCTCTGCCTCCACCTGGTCGAGTGTGCACCGCACGCTGCGTCCAAGCGCGCCAGGTGCCCTGACC
>JASLAV010000245.1 GCA_030146905.1 Lentzea sp.
TTCGCGCCGCTGCTGGTCGACTTCCCGTCCACGATGGACGGCGTGCCGGTGCTGCTGTGCTGGCTGGAGGGCGACCGTGAGCTCGCCTGGTACCACCGGGCGGACCTGGGGTTCGCGGGCCGCCGCCCGCTCTGAGCCCTCCCGGCGTGACCGGATCCGTCCGCTGCCGGGCCTGGTCGTGCCTGTCCCCGCCACGCGGACCCGGCGAAGCTCTGCTCATGAAGCGAGCATTGATCGTCATCGACGTGCAGGAGTCGTTCCGGCAGCGCCCCAACTGGGCCGAGGTGTCCAACCCCGGCGTCGTGGGCAAGGTCAACCAGCTGGTCGCCATGTCCCGTGACGCGGGCGACCTCGTGGTGTGGGTGCTGCACTCCGAGCCCGGCACCGGCGACGTGTTCGACCCCGCCCTCGGCCACGTCCGGCTGATCGACGGGCTCGAGCCGCTGGAAGGCGAACAGGTGCTGACCAAGACGTCCCACAACGCGTTCACCACGACGAACCTGCAGCAGACGCTGACCCGGCACGGCGTGCGGGACGTGCTGATCAGCGGCATCAGGACCGAGCAGTGCTGCGAGACGACGACACGCGTGGGGTCGGACCTCGGGTTCGGCATGACGTTCGTGACGGACGCGACCGCCACCACGCCGTTGCCGCACTGGCGTACCGGGAAGGTGCTGGGGGTCGAGGAGGTCATCGAGCGGACGGAGTACGTGCTGGCCGGTCGCTTCGCGCGGATCTCGGATGTCGCTACGCTGACCGGATCGTGACCAGAGTCGTCTTCCTGCTCGTACCGGGACTGCACCTGCTCGACCTCGCGGGGCCGGCGCAGGTGTTCTCCAGCGCTGCCGACCTCGTGGACGGCTACGAGCTGTCGTACGTCGGCGACATGGAGACCGTGCTCAGCCATCAGGGCGTGCCGCTGGGCGCGTCGCGTGAGCTGCCCTCTCTCGACGTGCACGACCTCGTGTTCGTGCCGGGGTGGCGTTCGCCCAGGATCGTCGGAACCGGACACCTGAGCGAGCGTGCGTTGGAGTGGTTGCGCACGCACCACTCCAACGGCGGCACGGTCGCGAGTGTGTGCGCCGGCGCCGACGCGTTGGGTCGCGCCGGTCTGCTCGACGGTCACCGGTGCACCACGCACCACGAACTGCAGGACGAGCTCGAACGGCGCTATCCCGCCGCACGGGTCGTGCGTGACGTCCTGTTCGTGGAGGACGACAGGATCGTGACGTCCGCGGGCATCGCGAGCGGCATCGACCTGGCGTTGCACCTCGTCGCCGTGCGCCACGGACCTGTCGTCGCGGCGGCGATCGCACGCACGATGGTCGTCTACGCGCGCAGGAACGGCGACGACCAGCAGGCGAGCGTGCTGCTGCGGCACCGCTCGCACGTCAACGAGACCGTGCACCGCATCCAGGACGTCATCGAGTCACGTCTCGCCGACCGGCTTTCGCTGGCGGAACTGGCCTTGCACGCCGGGTGCAGCGAACGGACCGTGACACGTCTGTTCGGCCGTGCGACGGGCATGACGCCGTTGAAGTACCAGCAAGCCCTGCGTGTCGAACGGGCGGAGCACCTCATCGGTCAAGGCGCCACCGTCGAGACCGCGGCGCGCAACGTCGGCTTCGAGGACGCCCGGATGCTGCGCCGCCTGCGTTCCCGCTGAGCGTCAGCCCGCCACCCGGTTGATCTCGTCGCTGCGCAGCACCCGGTCCGCGTGCGCGCCCTTCGCCAGAGCGACCATCGCCCGCCCGAGCCGGTCGGTGCTCGTGACGAACTTCGGCGCCACCTTCGACAGCACCGGGAACAGCCACGACGACCACGAGTAGAGGTAGCGGTAGATGCGGGTGCGCGACGTGATCCCGTGCCGCGGCTGGATGAACCCCGGCCGCACCACGAACACCGGCCGGTCCGACGCCAGCAGCTCGTTCTCCGTGCGTCCCTTCACCCGCGCCCACATCGTCTTGCTCTCGGCGTTGGCACCCTCACCGGACACGTACACATACGTGCCGCCAACAACACGCGCGGCCTCAAGCGCGTAGTCGTGCGTCACGGGCATGTACTCGGCCTCGGACAAACCCGCCGACGTCACGCCCATGCAGTAGAAGCACGCGTCAGCGTCGGCCAACTCGTCGGCGATGGCCGACAGGTCGCCGAAGTCGGCGTGCACGACGTGCCGCAGCTTGGGATCGCTGACCGCCAGCGGCGAACGCCCCACCGTCACCACGGACTTCACGTCCGGGTCGAGCAGGCACTCCCGCAGCGCACCCTGACCGACCATTCCGGACGCACCGAAAACCACTACCTTCATCCCGTCAAACTAGTGGGGTGAACGTCACCACCTACCGCCGCGCACCGGCACCGGTGCCCGATCTCCCGCACGACGGCCTCCGCCCGGTCGGCGACGAGGACGATCCGGGACTCGCGGCACTCGTCGACAGGGCATGGGGCGACGGCGCAGGCACGATCAGCGGCTGGCGCCTGTTCGGCGTGCCGCACGGCAGCTTCGTCGTGGCCACCGACCGGATCCTCGCCGCGTCACTGGTGTCGTGCCACGCGGGCAAGTTCTGGATCACCTACGTCATCACGGACCCGGAGCACCAGGACCTGGCCGCCCCGCCCGTGGCCGCCTCGCTCCGCGCTCTCGACGCCCCCGTGCTGGCCGGCCTCACCGAGCTCGACGAGTCCACGAGGCAGTTGCTCACCGGCTTCGGCTTCACCGGCGGCCGGCTCGACCTGCCGGTGCTGGTCGTCGACGGCGCCGCCTTCCCCGACTTGGCCGGGTTCGCGCGCGAGTTCACCAAGCTGCTCGACGACTACACGTGGACCGGCAACCTGGACGCGTTCAACGACATCCTGCGCGGCGGCTTCGGCACTCCCGACCTCGGCTGGACCTTCCGGTGGCTGAACGCGGAGCGGTCACGTTCCGCACTCGGGCACGAGGCGATGGCCGAGTGGCTGGAACGGATCCTGCGCACCTGCCACCCCGGCAACCGCGAGGACGTCGCGGCCCGGCTCGCCGGCGCGCGTCGCGGCGAGGGTCAGACCCTGTTCGACCTGATCGTCGAGATCATCCGCGACCACGGCCCCGGCGGCGACCAGTCGAGGTCGAACGTCATCCTCGAACTGCGCTGAAGGCCGCCGTCGTGCGCTCGACCTCGCCCGTCGCCAGCAGGTCGAGCAACGCACCCCGCAACAACGCGAGATCACGCGTGCGCTCGGCCAGCCCTTCCGGGGTGTCGCGCACGTCCGCGGCCTGGGACGCCTTGAGCACCTCCAGCCAGTCCTCGACCGTGGCCTTCGCGAACCCGGCCCACGGCCCGTCGGGCTCCACGAGAGAGCGCGCGTACGCCTCCAGCCACAACGTCAACAAGGGCCGGAGCCCCGGCCTGCACAACCACTCCCACAACCGCGCCACGACGTCCGGCCCGGCCCCGACGTCGGCGAGCAACGCCAGCTCATCGGTCCTCGCCCGCGCCAGCAGAGCCCTGACCAGCCCGTCCTTGCTCCCGAACAGGTAGAGCAGCACCCGCGTGCTCGACCCGATCGCCGCCGCCAACGGCCGCAACGACACGTCGGCCAAGCCGTGCGTGAGCACGTAGCGGTAGGCGGCTTCGAGCAGTTCGGTCTCCCGGGCGGACGGCATGGCGCTAGTGTCGCACTACTGAAACAGTCGTGTCAGTGGAGGCAACCATGCACATCCACCCCTTGAGCAAGCCAGGCGACCTGGGCTGGGTCGTCCAGGCGCACGGCGAGCTGTACGCAGACGAGTTCGGCTGGGACACCTCCTTCGAGGCGCTGGTCGCCAAGATCGTCGGCGACTACGCGGCGGACCACTCCGGGCGGGAGGCCGCCTGGATCGCCGAACTCGACGGCGAACGCGTCGGCTGCGTCTTGTGCGTCCGTGAGAACGACACGACCGCACGGCTGCGCGTGCTGCTCGTGCATCCCGGCGCACGAGGTCATGGCGCGGGCGGCAAGCTCGTCTCCACGTGCATCACGTTCGCGCAGGACGCCGGTTATCAGCGCATGGTGTTGTGGACGGTCGACGGGCTCACCTCTGCCAGGAAGATCTACGAGGCGCACGGGTTCGAGCTGGTCGAGGAGACACCGCAGCACAGCTTCGGCCACGACGTGGTCAGCCAGGTCTGGGTCCGCGACCTCTAGCTTTGGTCAGAGCAGCCGCGTCACGTACGGCATGATGCCGCCGTACCGCACCGGCGAAATCCGCACCACAGCACCGGAATGCGGCGCCTCCACCATCATCCCGCCACCCAGGTACAGCGCGACGTGCGTGCCGCCGCCCGGTCCCCAGAAGATCATGTCTCCCGGCGCCATCTGCGCCAGCGGCACCTTGCGCCCGGAGTTGTACTGGTAGCCGCTGTAGTGCGGCAGGTACACCCCGACGCCGGCGAAGGCGTACATCATCAGCCCCGAGCAGTCGAAGCCGATCTTGCGGTAGTCGCCGAACGAGTCGGCGACGCCGCCGTCGCGCACGCCGTACGTCGGGCCGTTGTGGTTGCCGCCGCCCCACGCGTAGATGACGCCGCGTTGTGCCAACGCGCGGTTGATGACGGTCTGCACGCGGTTGCCTGACGGAGCGGGAGCCACGGCCACGGGGCGGCGCGGGGCCGGAGCCTGGGCCGCCGGGGCCGGAGCGGCGGCGGCGCGGCGGGCGTTCTCCTCGTCCTCGCGCTTCTTCGCCTCCACCCACTGGTCGTACTGCTGCCGCTGGGCCTCCAGGCCGCTGGCCTGGCCGCGGGCGGCGGCCAGTTCTCGTTCCACCGCGTCCCTGTCGGCCTGGAGCTCCGCGGTCGCGGCCGCCTGTGCCGCGTGCGCCTCCACGGCGGTCCGCTGGGCCTGTTCGGCGACCTTCTTCGCCTCGTCGGCCTCCGCCTGCTTCTCCTCCGCCTTCTTCAGCGCCGCGCGGGCGGTGGAGTCGAGGTTGGCGGCGGTGCCCTGGGCGCGGGTCATCTGGTCCAGGCGGTTCAGGCCGGACGCCGACACCGCCTCCAGCATCTGGGCGCGGGCCAGCAGGTCCTCCGGCGACTTCGCGCCGATGTAGGCGGAGAACGAGCCGACGGTGCTGCGCTGGGCGTAGGAGGCGGCGACGAACTCGTCCAGCTCGCGGCGGCTCTGCTCCACGGCAGCGGTCGCCGCGTCGGCCTGCACGCGTGCGGCGGACGCCTCGCGGCGGGCGGCCTCGGCTGCCGCGATCGCCGTCTCCTGGTCGACACGGGCCTTGTTGGCGAGCTCGCGCTTGTACGAGACGTCGTCCTGCAGCTCCTGCAGGCGCGACTCCGCCTGCGTGAGCCGGCCGGTCAGCTCGCCGACGCGGGCCGCCTTCGCGTCTGCCTCTGCCCGCGACGCCGAGATCTGCGCGTCGCTCGGGTTCGGCGGAGGCGGCGGAACCGCACCCGCGGTCCCCGTGAGGACTGCGGTCATGAGCACCACCACGGCGGAGAGTCGTGTCAACACCGAAGCATCACCTCCGATCGAATTAGACCAATCAGGCCCACCCGCCGCATCCGGAACTCACGCACCGTCAACCACACGTGTCACAGAGGAACACTGACGGTGGTCCTTTTGGGACGATCGAAGTCAAGCGGGGAACACCACCAGATTGCCCGCCACGTGACCGAGGAGGTCGCGTGGCGGGCGCCGGGTGCTACGACGCGAACTCGGTCGACGGTTCGGTGGCGTACTTCTGCCAGATCGGCCCCACGGTCTCGGGGGTCAGGGGCTGCCCGGACTCGACCATGGCCTTGAGATCGCGGAAGTACTGCACGTAGAGGTCCGGCGTGAAGGTCGTCAGCATGACCGCCCGTTCGTCGCCCACGTTGGCGAAGGTGTGCGGGGCTCCCGGCGGAACCAGGACCCACGTGCCGGGACCGGCGTCGTGGTCGTCCTGCCCGACCGTGAAGCGCACGTTGCCCGTGAGCACGTAGAAGCCTTCGTCGTGCTGCGCGTGGCGGTGCTGCGGAGGGCCGGGGGTGTGCGGAGGGACGACGACCTCGCCGATTCCCAGGCGGTGCTCGGTGTTGCTGCCGTCCTCGAGGATCCGGATCTGCGACGGACCGTTGGCGATGAGCTCACCCTCTCCCGGGCGGACGATCGACACAGCAGCCATGGTGAAGCCTCCTGGTACGCGTTGTGATTTCAGCTTGTGCAATCACCGTAGCACCGGTGACTGCACATAGTGCAATCGCTAGGCTCACGCCATGCCGCGATGGAAACCGGACGCAGTCGAGCGCCTGCAGGCCGCCGCCCTGGAGCTCTTCGACGAGCAGGGTTTCGAACGCACGACGGTCGCCGAGATCGCCCAGCGGGCAGAGCTCACCCAGCGGACGTTCTTCAACCACTTCGCCGACAAGCGCGAGGTGCTGTTCGTGATGAGCTCAGAGCTCCAACAGGAGATCGTCCGCGAGATCGCGGACACCGCCGACGACGCGCCGCCGCTCGACGCCGCCGTGCGCGCGCTGGAAGTCGTTGCCGACAAGATGCTCGAAAGCAGCCGTGCCGTCGTGGCACGCCGTCACGCCGTCGTTTCCGCGAACCCGGAGCTGCTGGAGCGCGAGCTCGGCAAGAACGCCGTGCTCACCGAGGCCATCGCGGGTGCACTCCAGGCGCGGGGGTGTGATCCCGAGACCGCGTTCCTCGCGGCCGGTGCCGCCATGCTCGCGCAGCAGGCGGCGTTCCGGACGTGGACGCGTCCGGGCGAGACCCGGGCCTTGCGCGATCTCCTGCCGGACGCCGTGCGCTCCCTGCGCACGATCGTCGAACAGAAGCCGGCGAGTTCTAGTTGACGCCGCGCTCCCGGCCGGCCCAGTACGGCTCGCGGAGCCTGAACTTCTGGATCTTGCCGGTCGCCGTGCGCGGGATCGCGTCGCGGAACTCGACCGACGTCGGCGCCTTGTACCCGGCGAGCCGCTCCTTGCAGTGCGCGATCAGCTCGGCCTCGGTGACGTCACCGGAGCGCACGACCAACGCCTTGATCGTCTCGCCCCACTTCTCGTCCGGCACGCCGATCACCGCCGCCTCGGCGACGGCCGGGTGCGAGAACAGGCAGTCCTCGACCTCGATGGACGAGACGTTCTCGCCGCCGGTGATGATCACGTCCTTCTTGCGGTCGGAGATCGTCAGGTGGCCGTCGTCGTCGAAGTGGCCGCCGTCGCCGGTGCGGAACCAGCCGTCCTCGATGGCGTCGGAGGTCGCCGACGGGTTCTCCCAGTAGCCCTCCATGACCACGTTGGACCGCGCGAGCACCTCACCGGTGTCGGAGATCCGCAGCCGCGCGCCCAGCGCCGGCGCGCCCGCCCGTGACTGCAGGCGGGCCTTCTCCTCGCCGGAGGTCCCCGGCCGGGCGCGGTTGAACGTGAGCAGCGGCGCCGTCTCGGTCAGGCCGTAGATCTGCAGGAACTCCCACCCGAGCTCCTCGGTCACGCGCTGGATCATGCGCGAGGGCGGCGGCGCACCGGCGCAGACGATCCGCACGGTGTCACGGCCGGGAATCTCACCGTCCCACGAAGAAGCAGCGTCCAGCACGGCGTTCCACACGGCCGGCGCACCGCACATGAGCGTGACGCCGTGGTCGCGCACACGGCGCAGGATCTCGGCGCCGTCGACCTTGCGCAGCACCACCTGCGGCACACCCAGACCCGCCAGGCCGAACGGCATGCCCCAGCCGTTGCAGTGGAACATCGGCAGCACGTGCATGTACACGTCGCCTTCCCACGCACGGGTGTGCATGGCGAACGTGACCGCGTTCAGCCAGATGTTGCGATGCGTCAGCTGCACGCCCTTGGGCCGCGCGGTGGTGCCCGACGTGTAGTTGATGGTCGCGGTCGCGTCCTCCGAGGGTTCGCTCCACGGCCGTGGCTCCACATCGAACCGCAGCAACGACTCCGACTCCTCGCCCAGCGTGAACCGGTGCTTCGCTGTCACGTCCCCCAATGACAGCTCGGGGTCGACGAACAACGCCGACGCGCCGCTGTGCTCGACGATGTACTTCACCTCGTCGGGGCGCAGGCGGAAGTTCACCGGCACGCAGATCCGCCCGCTGGCGGGCACCGCGTGCAGCAGCTCCAGCATCCGCGCCGAGTTGTGGCTGACGACGGCGACGCGCTCACCCTCGCCGACGCCCAGTGCGTCCAGCCCGGCCTGCCACGCGCGCACGCGAGTCGCCATCTGCGCGTACGTCGTCGTCTCGACCGGTGCGGCGGGCTGGTCGGGTTCGTCGACGGTCGCCGTCGTCGCCGCGAACGCGAACGACGCCCGGTCCAGGAAGTCCGTGGTGATCAGCGGTACGCGCATGGACCGACATTACGACCAGGTGCTCGGATCTCCCCAGGACGAGAACCGGCCTACCCCGGATGGAGGAACGGAGCTGAGGTCGGGCAGCACCTCGCCGACGGGTTCGTGCAGCACGACGGTCGCCACGGAGTCGTACGGCGTCGGTTCGGCGTTGCAGATGACGACCTGGGCGCCCGCGCGTGCGGCCAGCGGCACGAGGCCGGCGGCGGGCTGCACCGAGAGCGACGTCCCCGCCACGAGGAGCACGTCGCAGTCGAGCACGGCGAGGCGGGCGCGGCGCAGCACCTCCCCGTCGAGCTCCTGTCCGAACGAGATCGTGGCGGACTTGAGGATTCCCCCGCAGCGCAGGCAATCCGGCTCGGGCTCGCCGTCCGCGACGCGTCTCAACGCGTCGCGCATCGGACCCGTGGCACCGCACTCCAGGCACCTGGTCGCGTGCAGCGTGCCGTGCAGCTCCAGCACGCGGTGCGGGTCGGAGCCCGCCTTCTGGTGCAGGCCGTCGATGTTCTGCGTGACGACGGTACGCAACCGCCCCGACCGTTCGAGCTCCACCAGCGCCTTGTGCGCGGCGTTGGGCTTCGCGGTCCACACGGGACTGTCGAGCCGTGCCCGCCACGTGTGCCTGCGCACCTCGGGGTCGGCGAGGTAGGTGTCCAGAGAGGCGCCGCGACCGGCGTCGGCGTCGCGGGTCCACATCCCGCCGGGTCCGCGGAAGTCCGGGATGCCCGAATCCGTGGAGACTCCCGCGCCCGTCAGCACCGTGATCCTGTGTGCCGACGCGACCACCGCCCGTGCCACCGCGCACGCCTCCGAGAGCATCGGTTCACACTAGTCGCGTGCGCAGCGCTGTGGGAGCCGCCATCGCGGCAGTGGGCTTGGTCACTTCGATCGCCGGGACGTTCTTGCCCTGGCTGAAATCCGGATCGACCACGAGGGACAGTTACGAGGTGCTTTCGCTGCGTAGTCTCGCCGGGCTGGACGGGGTGGCGGGCACCGTCGTCACGTCGGTCTGGGTGGGTCTGACGCCTCTCGCCATGATCGCCGCGGTGCTGTTCGTGGTCCGATTTCGTCGGTTTGCCGCGTGCACCGGCCTTCTCTTTGGCACGATCAGTGGAACCGTGGCGCTACTAGCCACAGTCCAAGGGGATAACAAGGGTTCATTGGTCGGAATCAGCACAGCTGGACCGATCACGACCCTTGCCGGTGCCGTACTGACGATCGTGGGGGCGATCACGGTGCTCACCTCTTCCAGGCGCAGCGCAGTGAGAACTCCAGGAGGGAACCCGTGAGCTACCCAGGTGGCGACGGCGGCCAGTGGCAGCCGCAGAACAACCCGTACGGGCAACAGCCCCAGCAGGGCGGCTACCAGCAGCAGCCAGGTGGCTACCCGCAGCAGGGCGGGCACCCGCAGACCGGGCCTCAGGGGTTCCCGCAGCAGGGCGGCTACCCCCAGACCGGCCCGCAGGGCTTCCCGCAGCAGGGTTTTCCGCAGCAGGGCTTCGATCAGCAGCCGTACGGCTACGCCCCGATGGGCGGCGAGCCGCCCAAGAAGAAGCGCACCGGCCTGGTCATCACGGCCGTCGTCGCGGTGCTGCTGCTCATCGGCGGTGGCGTGACGTTCTTCGCCCTGCAGAAGTCCGACCCGGCGGCGAACGCGGGCCAGGACACGCCGGAGGTGGCGGCGAAGAACCTGATCGAACAGCTCGGCAGCGGTGACGTCGTCGGCATCATGGCCTCGCTGGCGCCCGCGGAGGCGGCGCTGTCGAAGGACTACATGGAGTCGATGACGAAGGAGATGAAGCGCCTCGAGATCCTGAAGCCCGAGGCCGACCCGAACAAGCTCTCCGGCGTCGAGTTCAAGAGCGAGAACATCAAGTTCGACGAGGCCAAGGCCGAGAAGATCAACGACCACCTCACCATCAACAAGCTGGTCGAGGGCAAGATCACGATCACCTCGGACGCGTCGAAGATCCCGCTCACCGACAA
>JASLAV010000263.1 GCA_030146905.1 Lentzea sp.
CTTGATCTCCTTCTCGGCGAGCGAGCGGACGGCCTCTCGCAGCGCCTCGTGCTCCTCGGCGAGCTGGTAGGTGCCGAAGCTCGGGTTCACCTTGTTACCTCCCGGTAGCGAGTACTCGGCACGATGTTAGCGCCCGTTCACCAGAGGCGCCGCTGTGCTGTTGAGCACTCAGAGGGACTTCTGCAGAGCCGCGTCCTTGTCTAGTACGAGCTGCTCGAGTTCTGCCTGGAAGCGGGCCATGCGCTCCTGCAGCGCCACGTCGGACGAAGCCAGCATCCGGACGGCCAGCAGGCCCGCGTTGCGGGCTCCACCCACCGAGACGGTGGCCACCGGGACGCCTGCCGGCATCTGCACGATCGAGAGCAGCGAGTCCATGCCGTCGAGGTACTTCAGCGGCACCGGCACGCCGATGACCGGGAGGACGGTGGCCGAGGCGACCATGCCGGGCAGGTGGGCGGCGCCGCCCGCGCCGGCGATGATCACGCGCAGGCCGCGGGAGGCGGCGGAGGTCGCGTAGTCGAGCATGCGCTGCGGGGTGCGGTGCGCGGAGACGACGCTCACCTCGAACGTCACGTCGAACTCGGCGAGCGCCTCGGTGGCGGCCTTCATCACCGGCCAGTCCGAGTCGCTGCCCATGATCACGCCAACCTGAGTCACTCCGAGCTCCCGTGAATGTCGTATCCGTCTGACCAAACGCCGGTGGACAGCCAGTCCGCGGCCAGTCGCGCGCGCTCGCGGACCGACGTCATGTCCTTGCCGAGGAACGTCACGTGGCCGACCTTGCGGCCCGGCCGCTCCTCTTTGCCGTACAGGTGCACGTGCGCGTCCGGGAACCGGGCGAACAGGTGGTGCACGCGCTCGTCCGGGCCCATGGCCGGGGTGTCGGCGGCGCCGAGCACGTTCGCCATCACCACGGCCGGTGCCATCAGGTCGGTGCGGCCCAGCGGGTAGTCGAGGACGGCGCGCAGGTGCTGTTCGAACTGCGACGTGCGCGCGCCCTCGATCGACCAGTGGCCGGAGTTGTGCGGGCGCATCGCGAGCTCGTTGACCACGACGCCGTCGGCGGTCTCGAACAGCTCCACGGCCAGCACGCCGACCACGCCCAGCGCGTCGGCGACCTTCAGCGCCAGCTCCTGGGCCGAGTCACCGTCGAGCCCGGGGGCCGGTGCCAGCACCTCGACGCAGATGCCGTTGGACTGCACGGTCTCGACGACGGGCCACGCCGCGCCCTGCCCGAACGGCGAGCGCGCCACGACGGCCGCCAGCTCGCGGCGCATCGGCACGCACTGCTCGACCATCAACGGCGTCCCGGCGTCCAGCAGCTCCGGCACGACCCGTTCGGCGCTCTGCGGGGTGTTCAGCATCCACACGCCGCGACCGTCGTAGCCGCCGCGGATCGCCTTCAGCACGCACGGCCAGCCCTGCGCCGCACCGAAGCGGAGCACGTCGCCGACGTCGTGGACCTCGGCGAACGGTGGCACGGGCAGGCCGAGCTCCGCGAGCCGCACGCGCATCTTCAGCTTGTCCTGCGCGTACTGCAGCGCGTCCGGACCGGGGTGCACCTTCACGCCCTCGGCGGCCAGCGTGCGCAGGTGTTCCTGGGGCACGTGCTCGTGGTCGAACGTGACGACCTCGCAGCCCTTCGCGAACGCGCGCAACGCGTCGAGGTCCGTGTGAGTGCCGAGCACCACGTCCCGCGCCACCAGCGCGGCGGGGTCGTTCTCGGAAACGGCGAGCACGCGCAGCGACTGGCCTAGCGGGATGGCGGCCTGGTGCGTCATGCGGGCGAGCTGCCCGCCGCCGATCATGCCGACGACTGGGAGACGGGTACGGGAGTCCACGGTTCAGGCAGCCTACCTGCAGCTTCTGCGGACCTCACCAGCAGATCCAGCCGCCGGGCGGTGACACTGCCCTCGCGTGCGACGTGGATCACGAGGCGCTGGTCGTGCTCCGGCGCGCCGAGCACCTCGCAGTCGAACTCGAGCACGCCCGCGACCGGGTGCCGCAGCCGTTTGCGGGCGGAGCGGCGCACCGCCACGTCGTGCTCGGCCCACAGCGCGGCGAACAGCGGGGCCGCCATCAGCTCGTCCACGAGCGCCTGCGCGGCCGGACGACGGGCCAGCGTCGCGCGCAGATCGGCGACGTGGGAGCGGGCGGACTCCTCGCGGTCCTCGTCGGGGATCCAGCTGTCGCCGCCCAGGAAGAACCTCCTGAGCAGGTTCTGCCCGACGACCTGGCCGAACACCAGCTCGGCGCGCGGGGTCGCGGCCAGCACGTCGCCCAGGTCGGAGATCACCACCGCGAGGTCGTCGCGGAGCCGGTCGAGCAGCAGCCGGACGCCCGGCCGGACCGAGGTCGACGGGGGCTCCTCCGGCACGGCCTCGCCCGCCAGCCGGAACAGGTGGGCGCGCTCGTCGTCGTTGAGCTCCAACGCCCGTGCGATCCCGTTCAGCACCGACACCGACGGATGCGGGCCACGGGCTTGTTCGAGCCGTGCGTAGTAGTCGACCGACACGCCCGCGTCCGCCGCGACCTCTTCGCGACGACGTCCCGGCGTGCGGCGCCGCCCGCCGCCCGTCGGTTCCAGCCGCTCGCGGCGGCTGCGCAGGAAGTCCGCCAGTTCACGCATGCCCTCCACGGTAGCCGCGCACAAACTGTCCCTGGCTGCGTCCGGAACGCCGGAACACGCTGGAACACATGAAGATCGCGATGACAGGGTCGACCGGACGGGTCGGCAGCAGGCTCCTCCCCCGCCTGCGCGAGCAGGACCACGACGTGCGCGCGATGACCGGCAGGCTGGAGGACGCCAGGGCCGTGGCGGAGCTCGTCGACGGCGTGGACGCGGTGGTGCACGTGGCCGCGGCACTCCGCACGAGCACGGACTTCGAGGGCGTGAACGTCCACGCCACCAGGGCGCTGGCGGAGGCGAGCAAGGACGTGCCGCTGTTCGTCCACATCAGCACGAACCTGGTCTACCCCGGCGGACTGGGCAGGCCCGCGACCGAGGACGACCCCGCCGACCCGGCCGAGGACTTCGGCGACTACCCCCGCACGAAGGCCCTCGGTGAGCAGGCCGTGCTCGGCACCAGGGAAGCGACGATCCTGCGCCTGGCCTTCGTCTACGGCGAGGGCGACCCGCACCTGGAGGAGTCGATGCGCTGGGCATCGGCCTGGCCGGGCCACCAGCGGCTGCACATGGTGCACCACGCCGACGTGGCGCAGGCGGTCGCGAAGGCCCTCGACGCCGGCGCGAGCGGGATCTTCAACATCGCCGACGACAGCCCGGTCACGGCCGTCGAGCTGCACCTGCTGAACGGCCTCACCCCAGGAGAGGCCGTTCAGCAGGACTTCGACCCGTGGCAGGGGATCGTCTCGACGAACCGCGCGCAACGGGAGCTCGGCTTCCGCCCGCGTTACCCCTCCGCCTGGGCGGCGACGGTCTCCGGCGCGCTCTGAACAGGCGCGTCACCGGCGGGGATGCGGCGGTGGGAACGGGACGGTTTCCACCCGCCGCCCCAGCGCAGCAGCCGGAACGCCACCGCGAGCAGAACGGCGGCGAGCAGCACGAACACACCGGACTCGATGAGCTGGAAGATCCACATCCTGCCGATCGGCTGGTACTCGACGTACGTGCCGAAAGCGGCGTCCGAGCTCCGCAGGCAGCTCTGCGGCGACGGCATGAACCGCTCGCACTGCTCGGGCACCTCGACCGGTAGCAGTTCGCGGTCCACGAAGCCGCCGCCGACCTCGAGGCCGCCCGGCGGCACGATCGGCCTCCGGTCCCACGTGGCGGCCACGCGCTCCGGGGGCAGGTAGTGGTCGCGGACGAAAAGTGACAACAAGGCGCGCACCAGCGTGTAGAACACGAGTGTCGCCGCCATCGCCGTGACGACGTGCCGGGTCAGCAGGCCGATCAGCACGCCGAGCGCGAGGCCGAAGACCGCGTACCCGGCCTGCACCAGCGGGATGGACTCGAACGCGGACCACGACGGCTGCCTGCCGTCGGTGAAACCATCACCGACCCCGATGGCGGCGCCGAGCGCCACGGCCAGCACGCCGAGCACGACCACCTTGCCGCGCAACCACTTCGTGGGCGAGACGTCCTGGCCCCACGCCACGAAGTACGTGCGCTCCTCCAGTTCGCGGGCGAGCAGCGGAGCGCCCCAGAAGACGCCGATCACGCCGCCGAACACGAGCTGGACGGTGAGCCCGTAGAAACCCGCCAACGACATCGAGCCCGGCGGCCGTCTGCCGCTGCCGGAGGAGAGCAGGGCGATCGCGGCGAGCAACGCGAGGCCGCCGACGCCGATGATCTGCCACCGGTGCTGACGCCAGGTCAGCCAGACGAGTGCTTTCACGCCGCACGCTCCAGGTGTGCCACGACCAGCTCCTCCAGCGTCACGTACCGCGCGGTCCACGGTTCGTCGATCCGCGTGCCACCGGAGCGCACCAGGAACGACGACTGCGACACGCCGTGCTTCGCCAGCACCACCGGCCCCTCCACTGGTGACTTCGAGGCATGAGGACCGGTGTAGAGGACGTGTTCCTCCAGCAGCTCGTCGGTGTCACCGTCCACGAGCAACCGTCCGGCGGAGAGCAGCAGCAACCTGTCCGCGACACCGCCGATCTCCGCGACGACGTGCGTGGAGAAGATCAGCGTCATGCCGCTGTCGCTCACCTCGGTCAGCAGCTCGCGCATGACCTTCTTGCGCGCCAACGGGTCCAGTTCGGACAGTGGCTCGTCGAGCAGCAGCACGTCAGGGCGCGATCCCATCGCCAGCGCCAGAGCCACGTGCGTGCGCTGACCGCCGGACAGGTCGCCGATCTGGAGCTTGCGCGGCACCCGGTACCTCGTGAGCCACCCGTCGGCGCGCTCTTCGTCCCACACCCGGTTCATCCGGCGGCCGAACGCCAGCACGTCGGCGGCCTTGAAACCCTTGTACATCGGCTTGTGCTGCGGCACGTACGCCACCCGTCCCGCGATCGAGGTGTGCCCCGACTCCGGCGGCAGGTGCCCTGCCAGCACGTTCAGCAGCGTCGACTTGCCGGATCCGTTGGCCCCCACCAGTGCCGTGACGCTGCCCGGTGGCAGTTCGAAGGAAACGTCCCGCACCGCCCACTTCGACACTTCGGCCGCAACCACGCTCATCGCGTTCCCCCACTCAGCACCTCGCGCAGCAGCGCGTAGACGTCCTCGTCCTCCAACCCGGCGGAGCGCGCCTCCGCGACCCACGCGGCGAGCTTGTCGCGCAACAGGTCCAGGTCCTCGGGGGCGGCGGACCCCAGGGAGGCCTTCACGAAGGTGCCGGAGCCCTGGCGGGCTTCGACGAGGCCGGCGAGCTCCAGCTCGCGGTAGGCCTTGAGCACCGTGTTCGCGTTCACGCCGCTCGTGGCGACGACGTCGCGGACCGTCGGCAGCCGATCGCCCGGCTGCAACCAGCCGAGCCTCATGGCCTCCCTGACCTGCCTGACCAGCTGCAGGTACGCGGGAAGGCCACTGCCGCGGTCGACGTGGAACTCGACCACACGCACTCCCCAGATTGTTCTAGTGAACTAGCACAATAGAACACTTTGGCGGGTGCGGGGAAGCGGGTCCCGGTGGGGACGCGGGGAGACCAGGGGCGCGGGACAGGGGAAGATCAGCGCCCAAGCGAGGTGAGCAGCGCACGAGCCTCGTCGTGCGTGTCCGGCAGGCGCTCGATCCAGACCTTCGCGGGCCCGACCGGCCGGACGCCGGGATCGTCCGCGAGCCGGTCGGCGGCCAGGACTCTCAGGTTCGAGACTCTTCGCGCCAGCAGCTCGTCACGGCGAACCAGCACAGCGGCCACGCACGGCCCGAGGGTCGCCAACGTCTCGCCACCGTCGAAAACGGTGCGCAGCGCGTCCGAGATGAGGGTCATGGCGACGACCCGCGACCATCCGGACGCACGGTGCACGTCGAGGCGCAGCAGCACGAGCGCGTAGTCGAGCGGCGCCACCGGCGTCTCCCGGTACACCTCGCCCAGCCGCGTCCGCAGGTAGGCGGGGGTCGCCAGCCCGGTCAGGGGGTCCTCCGCCGTGCAGTCGCCGGCCTGCGTCGTCACCACGTCGGCCCATCCCAGCGCTGTCATGCGCAGCATCCGCGACGGGAGCGCGTCGACGTTCGCCGCCACGACGTGCGACGTGTCGGTCAGCACCGCGTGCAGCGCCGCGAGGTCCAGCAGCGTCTCGCCGAGCCCGGCTCCCGCCTCGGCGCGAGCGCGGCCCAGCCGGACCAGCGCGTCACCGGGGTCGGCCTCGTCGAGCATCGCCGCGCACACGTCGTCGACCTCGGCGAGCGGCCAGTCTGCGGGGAACGCCCAGCCAGCGGCCATCGAGGCGGTCCGCCACCTCGACTTCAGCAGGCGTTCCGCTTGTGCGACACCCACCCGGTCTCCCTTCGCTCTGCCGATTCCAGGTGGGAGACGCGTCCGTCGCCCGATCGTGACGCAACCCGCGCGGGGGATTGAGGTGACTCTTCGCGACGCCGTAAGTCACACTGAGCGCGCGAGGAGGGAAACGACACTGTGGCGACCGTTCCTGCAGACGTCCAGGGGCCCAGCGACGCGGAACTCATCGAGTCCGTGCGCAACGGCACCATCGACGCCTACGGCCAGTTGTACGAACGCCACGTCTCGGCGGCGTACAACCTCGCCCGCCAGTTGGCCCGATCGCAGGCCGAGACCGACGACCTCGTCTCCGACGCGTTCGCGAAGGTCCTCGACACGCTGCGCGCCGGCCGCGGTCCCGACTCGGCCTTCCGCGCGTACCTGCTCACGGCACTGCGCCACACCGCGTACGACAAGACCCGCCGCGACAAGAAGGTCGACCTCACCGAGGACATGACCGACGTCGCTCCGCCGGTGGCGTTCAGCGACACGGCCGTCGCCGGTCTGGAGCGGTCGCTGGCCGCCCGCGCGTACGCCGCGCTGCCGGAGCGCTGGCAGATGGTGCTCTGGCACACCGAGATCGAGGGCCAGTCGCCAGCCGAGGTCGCCCCGCTGCTCGGGATGACGGCCAACGGCGTGTCCGCGCTCGCCTACCGCGCCCGCGAGGGCCTCAAGCAGCAGTACCTCCAGATGCACCTGGCCGAGACCGGCGCCGAGCGCTGCCGGGCCACCGTCGACCGGCTCGGCGCCTGGACGCGCGGCGGCCTGTCCAAGCGCGAGGCGACGCAGGTCGAGACGCACCTCGACGAGTGCGGGCGGTGCCGGGCGCTCGCCGCGGAGCTCGCGGACGTCAACGGCTCGCTGCGGATCTTCGTCGCCCCGCTGGTGCTGGGCATCGGCGCCACGACCTACCTCGTGGCCGCGGGTACGACCACGACCGTCGTCGGTGCCGGAGCTGCCGCCGGTGGCGCGGGCTCCGTCGGTGCCTCGATCCCCCGCCAGCTGGTCACCGTCGGCGGTTCCGCGGCGGCCGTGGCCGTGGCCGTGGTGATCGCGCTGACCTCCGGTGGCAGCACGCAGCAGAAGCCCGTCGTCCAGGCGGAACCTCCGCCTCCCGCGGTGACGCAGGTGCAGCCGCCCTCCCCGCAACCACAGCCTCCCTCACCACAGCCACCGCCGCCGTCCCCCTCGCCTTCGCCGTCGACCGCCACCCCGGAACCGGCGCCGGCTCCGGTTCCCGCACCGCCGCCGGCACCAGAGCCGCCCGCCCAGGAGCCGCCCGCACCGGAGCCCCCGGCACCCGCGCCACCGTCGCTCGCGCCGACCACCCCGAGCGGGTACACGCTGACGCCGGGCGAGGAGGCCAAGGACTTCCCGATCACCGTCAGGAACACCGGCGGCACCGCGGCACCACCCGCGAGCATGCTGCTGACCCTGCCGCCGGGCGTGCTGTCGACCGGCGGGCCGGCGTCGTTCGCCGCACGGGCGCTGCAGCTCGACGGCGCCGCCGACCAGACGGTGGACTGCCCCGCAGGCAGCGGCGTGATCACGTGCGTCACCCCGCAGGGCATCGCGCCCGGCGGGCAGGCGACGTTCCTGTTCCGGCTCAAGGCCACGCACGAGGCCGTGCCCGGCAGGATCACGGGCACGATCAGCGCGGGCACGTCGATCTCGGTCGACGTGGACGTCGAGGTCGACGTGCCGCCGGTCAACGACGACTTCGAGCTCACCGTGTCCACGTGGCAGGAGGTCTACTGGGACCCGCGCGTGGACGTGAAGGTGCGCAACACCGGCCCGCGCGCCGGCACGCTGAAGCTGGACATCTCGTCGTCCGAGAACGTCGTGATCTTCACGCCGTACCGCGAGTGCTCGCAGACGGGCGGGCACTCCATCCGCTGCGTCACCGACCTGGACAAGGGCAGCGGGTTCCGGATGTC
>JASLAV010000298.1 GCA_030146905.1 Lentzea sp.
GGCGTCGGCGTCGTCCCGCACATCGCGGTCCCGGCGGACGAGGCGTTCGACGTCGCCTACGAGAAGGCGACCTCGGCAGCCGCGTGAACCATCCCCGGTCCGCGCCCGCTGCCTGGACTGCTGGCCGGGGGGACATGAGAATCACTCGGTACGTACTGGCGGCGCTGTCCGTCGAGTCGATGAGATCGATAGCGGAGAACGGTTGCCGGCAGTCACCCGGATACCGGCGTGGCGTCCTCCAGATGCTGGAGCGCTTCGTCCTGGACGTGGGCGTCACCGACAGCGAGCTCGTCAACAAATCCGACGACGGCATCATCGAGCTGGGGCGGGTCGGCCCCGAGGTCGCCGTTCTGGAGTTCGAGCTGTCCGACGGCCAAGTCGTCAGGACCGAGCTGCACGGCGAGGTCTGCCTCTGCCACATCTCGGACCGGAGCAAGGTCAGGACACCGCTGGGCCGCGCCTACGACTCGAGCGGTCGTCTCCTGCGCGAGGGCAGGATGTGACCTCGCGCAGGAGAACGCCCTAGTCCAGCCGCGCGGTCAGCTCGCGCACCAGCGGGTCGGTGCCGGACGGCTTGTTCTGGCGCCGCAACGCCTCCGAGAGCACCGACAGCACGTTCCCGACCTGGACGTCGTCGGGCAGCAGTGACGCCGCCCTGCGCGCCTCGGCCTCCGCGCCCTCGGCGTCGTCGGCGCCCATCAGCACGTTCGCCGCGCGCAGCACGACGAACACCCGCCAGTTCTCGTCGCCCAGCGACGCGACCAGTGCCTCGGCGTCGCGGTAGTGCTTCATCGCCATCGAGAACTCGCCCGCCTGGCTGCGCACCCACGCGCGGATGGCGAGGATCTCCGCCTGCCGCCGCGTGACCTCCGCCGGGTCGTCGAGCGACGCCAGCAGCGCCTCCGCCTCGTCGACGGCCGCGGTCGTCTCCACCACCTCGTCGTCGGGCAGGGTCGAGGCCAGCTCGACCAACGAGCCGATCGCCTCCGAGAGGTTGCCCTCCTGCTGCCACAGGGCGGAGGCCGCGCGCCACGACGCCGTCGCCTCGTCGTGCTTGCCCAGCCGGCCCTGCACGGACGCGAGCGCGTCGAGCAGGAACGCCCTGCGTCCCGACTCCTCCGGCGGCAGCAGTTCGGACGCCTCGCGCAGGTACCGCTCGGCCGCGGGGAACTCGCCCAGCCTGCGGCACACCTGCCCGAGCCGGAAGACCACCTGTAGACGCAGGTCGTCCTGGCCCTCCTGCACCAGCCGCAGCGACTCCTCCAGCACCTCGGCCGCCTCGACGAACCGGTCGGTCTGGACGTAGCCGCCGCTCAGCGCGAAGCAGAAGTGCGCGGTGTGGCCGGGGGAGAGGTGCACGCGCGAGATCGCCACGGCCTCGCGCAGGTCGCCGAGGCAGGCCGCCTCCTGGTCGAGGTCCTGGATCGCCGCGACCTGGTACCAGCGCGCCTCCGCCGCCTCCGGCAGCGGGAACGCCGCCACGAACTCCCGTGCGGTCGCCATCGCCTCGGGAACGCGCTGCAGCACCGTCTCCAGCCGCAACCGCAGCCGGTAGCCCTCGAACCGGGCGTTCAACGGCAGCTCGCCCGCCATGACCGCCACGATGTCCGCGTACGCGCCTTCGAGGTCCTGTTGCCGCGCACGGTGTTCCGCGGTCTCCACGGCGACCCGGCCACGCAGCTCCGGAACGTCCAAAGAGGACGCAAGCGCGATCATCTCGGACGCGCGCTCGTGGTCGTGGGTGCCGT
The DNA here is from genome assembly GCA_030146905.1 of Lentzea sp. Next base: position 1,749 of record JASLAV010000298.1, read on the forward strand.
GGTACAGCTCGGCCAGCGACAACGCCGCGACCACCCGCGTGTGGTCGGACGACGCCTCCGCCAGGCACCGCTCGGCGATCTCCAGGCCTCCTTCGAGACCGATCGCCATCCGCGCCCGGTACCGCAGCGCCAGGTCGGCGGGCAACGCCGCCAGCAGCTCCTCGAACGCGGAGGGGTCGAACGGCACCAGGCCCGTCGTCATCCGCCGGATGCCCGCGTGCGCCGCGAGATCGGGCGGCAGCAACGAGTCCATGTCCGCGGGCAGCGAGTCGAGCATCCGCCGCGCCTTGACGAAGTCGCCCTGTTCGTACAGCACCACCATCGACTCGGCGATCTCCACCGGGTCGCCGAACACGACCTGCTCCTCGGCGGGAACGGCCGCCGGCGCCGACGGCACGGCCAGTTCGACGTGCGGGTAGTCCTCCTGCTCCAACGACTTCGTGATCCGGTCGACCCACGCCGACGTCCCGTTGCGCGCGTCGAACGCCTTCGCGAGCTCCAGCGCACGCGACGACAGCCGGTCGAGCAACGCGGCGGCGGTCAGCGAACCGACCGTGGGCACCTCGAAGACGACGTCGGGGGAAACACGGCGCAGCAGAACCGAAGCGCACTCCGCGAACGACATCTCGTCCGCCGGCAGCTGGGTCGCGATCACCTTGTGCAGCGACCGGCGCAGGATGTCCTCGCCGCGCGACAGGTTGCCCGTCAGCGCGCAGAACCGGATGTGCTCGTGGACGTACGAGGTGATCTCGTCGTCCTTGATCAGCCGGTACGCGGTCGTGTGCGCGTGCGCCGCCCGTTCGGTGTCACCGATCTCCAGCAACGGCCACAGCAGCGCGGACAGGATGCCCTGCGGCTGCGTGGCGCAGCCGGTGTTGCCGGACAGGCCTTCCCAGCCGTGCGCGGCGGCCTCCTGGTGGCGGCCCAGGCGCGCCAGCATCCAGACCTGCTCCTCGACCACGCACGCGTCGCAGTCCGCCATCGGGCCGGACTCGGTGGCGAGGTACTTGCCGAGGTGCTCGGCCAGCCCGGTCATGTCACCGACGTGGTAGGCGAGCTCGGCACGTGCGCCGTGCACCGGCTGCGCGGAGAACCCGAGCCGCCCGTAGCGGTCGGCGAGCTGCCCGATCACGGCCCGCAGCTGCTCCAGCGAGAACCGCGGGTCGCGCCGCAGCCCCGTCGCGATCCACTTGTGCGACCAGTTCAGCGAGTGGACCTCGTACTCGTTGAACGCCTCGGGGTCCTTCTCCTCCGCGGCCCGCACCCACGCGAACGGCGCGAGCATCAGGTCGTAGCGCGCGAGGTAGTACGCCGAGTCGATCATCGCGATCCGGCACGAGACGCCGAGCGGCAGGTGCCCGATCGCGTCGGACATGCGCGCCGCGCGTTCCAGCGCCTCGTGCTTCGGCATGCCCGTCGGCATGTTGTACGCCTCGAGGAATGCTCTTTCGGCGTCCTCTGCGGTGAAGTCGGCCATGTTCACTTGCCCCCAACGGCGCGGTCCAGGAGTTCCAGGAATGAGCGGTTCAACGCCGCAGTGTCCTTCGGTCGCATCGCCCGCCGAGCCTGCAGGACGGCGTGCACGTACAGGGATTCGAGCGTCAGCTCCACCAGAGCGGGGTCCTTCAACCGCGCCAGCCGCTGCACGAGCGGGTTGCGGCAGTTGAGCACCAGCTGCTCCGGCCGCGACGACGACGAGCCCTCGGTGAGCTGGCCCAGCAGCTCCGCCCACAACGGGTCCGTCGTCTCCTCCGCGGCCTGCTCGGTGTCGAGCTTGCGCTGCTGCTCGGCGTTGGTGATCAGCAACGCCGGCAGCGAGACCGGGTCGAAGTCGCGGATCACGGCGTCGCAGTCGTGCCGGTCCAGCGCCTCGGAGCCCTCGGACAGCCGCAGGCGCAGCGCCGTCTCGATGCCCGGTTCCGGATCGGCCAGCGCCGCCAGCAGCTCCGACGGCGCCACCCTGCGCGCGACCGCGGGACCGTCGAGCGCGCTGAGCCGGTTGAGCAGCTCCAGGTCGTAGGCGTAGCCGGCGTTCACCAGGCCCAGCCCCTGCGCGGCCGCGACCGGCGCGAGCTGGTGGAACTCGTCGACGTCCGGGATGTAGAGGATCGCGCCGTGCTTGCGCTTGAACTGCCGCAACGGGATCGGGCCGTCGGTGGTCTCGAACGGCAGCCAGCGCTCGACCAGCCGCAGCATCTCGTCGTCGGACCGCGCCAGCGACTTGATGCCCAGGTGGTGCGCGGCCAGCAGCTCACCGGCCCTGCGCGGCTCGATCGCGTCCAGCCTGATCAGCCAGTCGCGGATCTGCTCGCCCAGCTCCTCGCGCACCGCCAGCAGCATCTCGTCCTGGTAGAGCGACTCGCGCGACGCAGTCGGCCTGATCGCGGACGCGTCGACCACGCACCGCACGAAGTAGGCCCAGTCCGGCAGCAGGCCCTCGACGTTGTCGCCGACGAGCATCCGCTTCAGGTACACCCGGTGCGTCTGCCGCGTTCCGGGGTGGACCCCTGACGGCAGCACGAACGCGACGCCGGTCAGCCCCGCGGCCTCGACCTCGATCGGGATCGCCTCGAACGGCGTGAACCCGAGGACCTGCTCGCAGTAGGCGGAAAGGTCGGCGTCCTCGTCGTCCCACGGCCGCTCGCCCCGAGTCACCGCGGCGCCGTCCAGCGTCACGACGGCCGGCAGCAGATCGCCGTAGTCGCTCACCAGCGGCCGCACGACTTCGGCTTCGAGCCAGTGCTCGTTGCCGCGCGAAGCGGTCAGCGCCACCGTCGTGCCGACCGGCACACCGTCCGCGGTGTCCAATTCGGACACGGTGTAGTTCCCGGAGGAGTCCGCCTCCCAGCGCACGCCGGGCCCGCCACGAGCGGACCGCGTGATCACCGTCACCGAGGAGGCGACCAGGAAGCACGACAGCATGCCGACGCCGAACTGGCCGAGGAACCCCTCGCGGGCGAACCCCAGCTCATCGCGCTTCGAGGTGCGGCCGAGCGTCGAGAGCAGCTCGTGCACCTCGTCCTCGGTGAGACCCACACCGGTGTCGGTGATCGTCAGCGTGGCACCGCAGGTGATCGTGACGTCGGCGGGGCAGGACGGGTCGAGCTCGCGCCTCGCCGTGATCGCGTCAACGGCGTTCTGCAGCAGTTCGCGCACGTAGACGCGCGGGCTGCTGTACAGGTGGTGGCTGAGCAGGTCGATGATGCCGCGCAGGTCGACGCGGAAGGTGTGCGACATGATGCCGCCCATCCTAGGGACGGGACGCGGCCTCACGCCGCCCTTTAACGGAACGTCCGGAAGCGGTCAACTCCGCACCGACTACGATCGGCCTGTTCACTACCGAAGTCCGTGACGGGAGCTGTCCTACAACCATGTCCGGAGCCAACGACCCGTACGACCCCAAGGAGGTCGCGGCGCTGTCGGCCGAGAACCTCGACGCGGCCGTGCAGAAGGCGCGCGAGGCGTTCGCCGGAGCTGCCGACCTCGAGGCGCTCGCCTCGGTCAAGCCGGGCCACCTCGGTGACCGGTCGCCCGTGCTGCTGGCCCGCCGCGAGATCGGTGCACTGCCCCCCAAGGCCAAGGCGGAAGCCGGCAAGCGCGTGAACGAGGCGCAGTCCGCGATCAGGACCGCGTTCGACGAGCGCTTCGCCGTCCTGCAGGTCGAGCGCGACGAGCGGGTGCTGCGCGAGGAGTCCGTCGACGTCACGCTGCCGTGGGACCGCTTCCCGCGCGGCGCGCGCCACCCGATCACCACGCTCGCCGAGCGCATCGGCGACGTCTTCGTGGCCATGGGCTACGAGATCGCCGAGGGCCCCGAGCTCGAGACCGAGTGGTTCAACTTCGACGCGTTGAACTTCGGCAAGGACCACCCCGCCCGCTCGATGCAGGACACGTTCTACATCGCGCCCGGCGACTCGCAGCTGGTCCTGCGCACGCACACCTCCCCGGTCCAGGCCCGCTCGCTGCTGGAGCGCGACCTGCCGGTGTACGTCGTGTGCCCCGGCCGCACGTTCCGCACCGACGAGCTCGACGCGACCCACACCCCGGTGTTCCACCAGGTCGAGGGTCTCGCGATCGACAAGGGCCTCACGATGGGCCACCTCAAGGGCACCCTGGACGCGTTCGCGCGCGCCATGTTCGGCGAGGACTCGAAGAC
>JASLAV010000386.1 GCA_030146905.1 Lentzea sp.
TGGACATCGCCGTGGTCGGGAACGGTCTCGCGACCGCCCCCGCCGCGGGTGCGGTCGAGCGCGTGGCCGAGGGCGATCCGGCGCTGATCGTGACGGAGACCGTCGAGTTGGCCGTCCGCCGTCGCCTCGACGCCGGCGGCGAACTCACCGGTGCCGTCCTGACCGGTACCTGGGCCGGTCAGGGGACACCGGTGCCGCTGGCCTCCGCGACACCCCGCTGAACCCGGATCAGTCCTTCCAGGGCATCTCGTCGCGCAGTCCCTCGTGGATCGCGAAGGCGTTCTTCACCGCCGCCTTGAGCGCGCCTTCCACCCACCGCCGGTGCCGCCGGTCGCACGCGTCGTTGGCGAACCACACCCGGTTCACCGGCCGGATCACGTCGTCGTAGAACGCCTCGCTCATCTCGAACGCCCGGAACAGCGGGCCGATGCCGCACGCGAACCAGTCGAGCGCCCAGTCCTTGTACACGCCGAACTCGAACGTGTCCCGCGCCTCCGGGTGGATCTTGACCAGGTCCTCCAAGGCCTGCATCACGCTCTCCTCGCCGGCCAGCGGCGTGTACGGCATGCTGTCCTGCTCCCAGCAGTACGACGCGATCATCACGCCCTTCTTGAACCGGGTGTCCTGACCGGCGGGCGGGTAGACGATGTTGCGGATCGCCAGGTCGGTCACCGTGAGGCCGTGCGTGATGCCGTACGCGCTCTCCCACCACCGTTCGCTGAACTGCATGAACAGCTTGTGCGCCCGGCCGTAGTAGGTGTTGCGGATGGCGTACCACTTGTCCGGGTCGAGCCCCTGGATCTCCATGTGGCGCAGGCTCGCGAACGGCACCGTCACGATGCACTCGTCCGCCTCGATCGTCTGCGAGCGGCGGCCGGCGCGGTAGTGCACGCGCACCCCGGTGTCGTCCTGGTCGACGGCGTGCACCAGGGCGCCGAGCCGGATGTCGTCCATCAGCAGCGACTCGTACGCGCGCGGCAGCGAGTCGGCGCCGTCCTCGATGTACACGAGGTGGCCGAAGACGTCCTCGTAGAAGTGCGAGAACCACTCGACGAGGGAGAAGTGGTAGCGGCCCTCCAGGTTGAACAGCGGCCCGAGCATGGACAGCGCGCCGTCGCTGAGGCCGCGTTCCTTGAGGTAGCCGAGCAGCGTGTACCGGTCGTAGTCGGTCAGCAGGCGGTGCCACGCCTTGGCTTCGTCCTCCTGCTCCATGATGTCGATCAGCGGCTGCACGGTGGCCCGCAGCAGTTCGTGCGGCGCTTTCTCCGCTTCCGCCGGTTTCAGGTCGAACGAGAACTGGTCGGCGCTGAAGTCCCGCCGCCGCACGCCCTTTCCCTGGAGGTACACGAAAGTGTCCTCGTCGTACATGGGGAACGGTTTGGTGGTGAGCTTGAACTTCTCCTCGATCAACCACGAGACGAGCGGGTGCTGCTGCGGGAACCGCATCGCGCCGAACTCGCCGTACATGTTCCCCGCGAAACCGCGGTGGGTGAGGATGCGCCCGCCCAGCCGGTTCTGACCTTCGAGGATCGTCACCTCGTGGCCGGCTTCCTTCAACATCATGGCCGCGGTGAGCCCGGCCATCCCGGCGCCGACGACGACGATCCGCCGTCGTGGCGCGGAGCTCTCCGGCAATCCTTGCTTGAGCAGCTCGAGCACGTCCAACGTCATGGAGACCACCTCACACCCGGTCGAACTCGCGGTCACGCCGCGAAGTGTTTGCAGTAGAGGTGGCCACCCTCGGTCAGTCCGACCGTACTCGGCCGCAAACCTGTGGCCAACGCCCTGATGGGGTGAGACGGATTGTCCCCGGACGCGCCGAATTCGTTCGTGGAGAACGGAAGTGTGAAGTCACGGAGTGTCGCTTCGCCGCCGAACGGGTGGTCCGTCCACTCTGCCGGGTGGCGGCTCCGACGAAGTGCGGGTCCGGTTCAGCCGGCCCGCCACACGAGGACGGTCAGCGCGGTGGACACCGCGGCGGCGATGGCGGCGATTACCACGAGGCTCGCGGCCGATGCCGCCTCGGCGGCGCGCAGCAGGTCCGCGCCGAGGGCCGGCGGCAGTTCCGCCGAGGTGCTGCCGGTACGCGACGGCGCCGACGCTGCCCAGGCCCGCGACGCCGAGGGCGAGTCCCGACTCGGTGCTGGTCTCGGACAGCGCCGATGCCGCTCCGGCCTTGCGTGGCGGCGCCGAACCGACGACGAGATCCGTGCTGAGCGCCATGATCGGGCCTTGGCCGAGGTAGACGACGATGCCGAGCACGACCGGCATCAGTCCCGACGTCGCCGACAGCTGGGTGAGGACCGCGAACCCGATCGCGGAGGTCAGCAGCGAGAGGGCGACGACCCGTCGGGCCGCGAACCTCCGCGCGAGTCCGGGGCCCAGCACGGACGTGGTGATCATCGCGCCGGCCGGGGGCAACAACCACAGCCCTGCCTGCAACGGCGACAGCCCCGCGACCGGTTGCAGGTAGTTCGTCACGAACAGGTAGACGCCCGCGGTCACCGCGACACCGGCCGTCAGCACGACCATCGCGGCGCGGACCCGCCGCTCGCGGAACAACCGCACGTCGATCAACAGGTCGGGGATCACCGGCTGACGCCGCACGAACAGGACACCGAGGCCGAGGCCCACCCCGATCGACACCACGCCCGTCACGACGTGGCCGCCCGCCGTCAGGTGCTTGAGGCCGCAGATCGTCGGCAGCACCGCCGCCAGGGACAGGACGACGCTGAGCACGTCGATGCGCCCGGGCGCCGGATCGCGGTGCTCCGGGGGCACCCACGGAGCGGTGACCAGCAACAGCCCCATCACGGGCACGGCGATCAGGAAGACCGAGCCCCACCACCACGACTCCAGCAGAGCGCCGCCGACGAGCGGTCCGAGCGCGACGCCGCCGGACAGGCAGGCCGCCCAGATCCCGATGGCCGTCCCGCGCTGCCCCGGGTCGCGGAACATGGTGCTGATCAGGCCCGGAGTGGAGGGCATCAGGGTCGCGCCAGC
>JASLAV010000392.1 GCA_030146905.1 Lentzea sp.
ACGTGGACGTGCGTGCCGATGATCAGGTCGAGCGCCGGGTCGGCCAGCAGCTGGCGGGCCAGCGCCTTCTGTTCCGCCGTCGCCTCGTGCTGGTACTCGTTGCCCCACTGCACGGACAGCACGACCACCTCGGCGCCCGCGGCACGGGCGGCGCGCGCGTCGGCGAGGATCTTGGTGGCGTTGATCTGGTTGGCTCGCCACGGTTGGGGCAGCGGGATGCCGTTGAAGCCGTAGGTGAACGACAGCTGGGCCACCTTCACTCCCCCCGCGTCCAGGATCAGGGGTGCGGCGGCTTCCTCCGGTGTTCGGAACGAACCCGTGTGCTTGAGGCCCACGGCGTCCAGCGCGTCCAGGGTCGTCTGGATCGCCGAGACGCCGCGGTCGAGCGTGTGGTTCGAGGCGGTCGAGCAGGAGTCGTAGCCGACGTCCACCAGGCCCTTCGCCACCTCCGGCGGTGCCAGGAAGGACGGGTAGCCGAAGAACGGGCCCTCCTTCTTGCCCAGCGGCACCTCCAGGTGGCACAGGGACAGGTCGCCCTTCAGCGCCTCGCGCACGCCCTCGAACAGGGGCAGGAAGTCGCGTCCCGCGGGTCCGCCGTCGGCCACCGCCTGGTCGGTCAGCGCCGGGTGGATCAGGACGTCGCCGCCCGCTGTCAGCACGAACGAGCGCGGTGGGGGCGGGCCCGGCGAGGTCGGTGCGGGCGGGGGCGCGGTGGTGACGACGACCGGTGAGCCGGTGCACGCGGACAGCGCAAAGCCGGTGACCAGCGTCAACGCTGACCACCGGGCTAAAGGCCTCAGCGCTGCCGCCTGCGGCGCAGGACCACTAACAGCACAACGGCCAGCGCCGCGCCCGCCACGGGCAGTGCGCGCTTCAGGACCGGTACGCCTGCGGTGTCGATCAGGTCGATCGGCTCGTCGGGTACGACTCGGAGATGCTGCTGTTGTGCCACCTCGTCAGGATCCCCGGATCCCAGCGCGCCCGCCAGGCATTCCGCGAACTGGTCGACGAGCTTGCCGCTGACCTCGGCGATCAGGCCGCGACCGAGCTGGGCCGGCCGCCCGGTGATCGCCAGGTCGGTCTCCACCTCGACGGTGTCGCCCACCTGGAACGTCACCAGCGCGGAGGCCGTGCCGTTGCCGCGGGCGTCCTTGCCGGCGGCCTTCATGACGGCGCGGCGCAGCACCGGGTCGATCTCCACGAACTCGCCGGTGCCCCGGTACAGCAGCTGCACCGGGCCGAGCTTCACCTTCACCTCCCCGCTGAACGTGGTGCCCTCGACCGACGTCAGCGTGGCGCCCGGCAGGCACGGCGCCACCCGTTCCGGGTCGAGCAGCGCCTCCCACACCTCCTCCGCCGGGCCGGGTGCCGTGAACGAGTGCGTCAGCTTCATCCCGCTACCGCCGCCGTCAGCGCACGTCCGGTCAGCACGCGGGCCAGGTTGTCCTTGTAGGTCTCGCCCGTGGACGCCCGCCGCGCCGCCGCGGAGATCACCTCGGCGGAAGCGGCCTGTCCCACCAGCGCGGACTCGACGTCCACGGCGCGCACCGGACCTGAGCCCACGTTGGTGAGACCGACGCGAGCCGCGGCGATAGTGCCGTCACGGACCTGCACGGCCGCAGCGACGGCCACGATCGACCACGCCTGCGCGACCCGGTTGAGCTTCTCGTAGTGCGCGCCCCATCCCGTGTGCTTGGGCACGCGCACGTCGACCAGGATCTCGTCGGGGGCCAGCGCCGTCGTGAAGTAGTCGACGAAGAACTCCGCCGCGGGCACCTCACGCCGTCCGCCGGGACCGGCGACGACCATCACCGCGTCCAGCGCCAGCGCGGGTGCCAGCAGGTCACCGGCCGGGTCCGCGTGGCACAGCGAGCCGCCGACCGTGCCGCGGTGGCGCACCTGCGGGTCGGCCACCGTGTCCGTGACCAGCTTCAGCAGCAACGCGTGGTCGTGGACGAGGTGGTCGCGCTGCACCTCGTAGTGCGTGGTCATGGCACCGATCAGCAACGAGTCGCCGTCGTCGCGCACGCCGGTCAGCTCGGTCAGGCCGCCGATGTCGACCAACGCCGTGGGCGCCGCCAGCCGCATGCGCAGCACCGGCACGAGCGACTGGCCGCCCGCGATGACCTTCGCTTCCTCGCCCTCCTCGGCGAGCATCCGCACTGCTTCGTCCACAGAGGACGGGAACAGGTACCTGAACTCGGCCGGGATCACGACTGCCCTCCCTGCGCGTCGATGGAACCGAGCCCGCCAGCCGCCACGTCACCGGCGCCGTCGTCCGTCCTGCCCTGCAAAGCGGTCCACACCCGTTCCGGCGACATCGGCATCTCGATGTCGCGGACACCCAGGTGCCGCAGGGCGTCCAGCACGCTGTTCACCACGGCCGGCGTCGAGGCGATCGTGCCGGCCTCGCCGACTCCCTTGGCGCCCAACGGGTTGGACGTCGCCGGAGTCGTGGTGCGGTCGGTGGTGAACGTCGGTAGATCGGCCGCGCACGGCACCAGGTAGTCGGCGAGCGTGGCGCTCGTCAGCGTGCCCATCTCGTCGTGGGTGGCCTCTTCGTACAACGCCTGCGCGATGCCCTGAGCCAGCCCACCGTGCACCTGACCGTCGACGATCAACGGGTTCACGACCGTGCCGACGTCGTCCACCGCGACGTACGACCGAATCTTCACCATGCCGGTCTGGGTGTCGACTTCCGTTGCGCACAGGTGGGTTCCGTGCGGGTACGAGAAGTTGTCCGGGTCGAACGTGGCGTCGGCGTCCATGCCGGGTTCCATGCCCTCCGGCAGGTCGTGCGCCACGTGCGCGGCGAGCACGACATCGCCCAGGGACCGGGCGGTCGACGTCCCGCGCACGGAGAACGCACCGGACGCGAACTCCACGTCCGCCTCGTCGCACTCCATCATGTGCGCTGCCAGTGTCCGCGCCTTGGCGAGGACCTTGTCCGCCGCGTGCACCAGCGCGGTGCCGCCCACGGCCAGCGAACGCGAGCCGTAGCTGTCCATGCCCTTGTGCGACGTGGCCGTGTCGCCGTGCAGCACCTCGACGTCCTCGAAAGGGACGCCGAGCTTGTCCGCGACGATCTGCGACCACACCGTCTCGTGGCCCTGCCCGTGCGGTGACGTCCCGGTGATCACCTCGACCTTGCCGGTGGGCAGCATGCGGATCGACGCGGTCTCCCACCCGCCGGCGGCGTACCGCAGAGCGCCCAGCACGCGTGACGGCGCGAGGCCGCACATCTCGGTGTACGTGGAGATCCCGATGCCGAGCTGGACCACGTCACCCGACGAGCGGCGCCGTTCCTGCTCCTCGCGCAACGACTCGTAGCCGAACAGCTCCATCGCGCGAGCGGTCGCGGCCTCGTAGTTGCCGGAGTCGTAGGTGAGCCCGGCGACGGTGGTGAACGGGAACTCCTCGTGCTTGATCCAGTTCATCTCGCGGATCTTCATCGGATCCATGCCCAGCTCGACCGCGAGCTCGTCCATCATCCGCTCGATCGCGAACGTCGCCTCGGGTCGTCCGGCACCGCGGTAGGCGTCCGTCGGCACCTTGTTGGTGAACACGTTGGTGCACACGAACCGGTAGGCCGCGAACTTGTAGATCGCGTTGAACATGAACGCGCCCAGGATCGGCACACCCGGCGTGACCAGGCGCAGGTACGCGCCCATGTCGGCGAGCAGCTCGACCTTGAGTCCGGTGACGGTGCCGTCGCGGCGTGCCGCCAGGGTGACCTTCTGGACCTGGTCGCGGCCGTGGTGCCCGGACAGCATCGACTCGGTGCGCGTCTCGGTCCACTTCACCGGACGACCCATCCGGCGGGCGACGAGCAGGCACAGCAGCTCCTCCGGCGTGACCTGGAGCTTGCCGCCGAACCCGCCGCCGACGTCCGGCGCGATCACGCGGAGCTTGTGCTCGGCGATGCCCGTGACGGCCGAGAGCATCCAGCGCAGGATGTGCGGGATCTGCGTGGCGGACCAGACGGTGAACATGCCGGCGCCGGGGTCCACGACGACCGACCGCGGTTCCATGAACGCCGGGATCAGCCGCTGCTGCCGGAACTTCCGCTCGATCACGACCTCGGCGGAGGCGATCTCGTCCTCGACGTTCGTCCCGCTGCCGGTCTCGGCGGAGTCGTAGATCCACGTCGCGCACCTGTTCGTGCCGAGGTCTTCGTGGACCAAGTCGTTGTCCAGCAGTGCTTCTTCCAGGTCGAGCACGACCGGCAGTTCGTCGTAGTCGACGTCGATCTCGGCCAGCGCGTCCGCGGCGTGGTAGGCGCTGTCGGCGATCACCAGCGCCACGGCCTCGCCGGCGAAGTTGACCCGGTCGACGGCCAGCGCGGGCGCGGCCGGCGACTTCATGTCCTCGGTGATCGGCCACGCGCAGGGCAGCGACCCCTGCTCGGCGGCGAAGTCCTCACCGGTGAACACGACGGCCACACCAGGCATCGCGGTCGCGCGGCTGACGTCGACGTTCGTGATGCGGGCGTGGGCGACGGGGCTGCGCAGGACCGCCACGTGCAGCATGCCGGTCAGCTGGATGTTGTCGGTCCACCTGGTCTGACCGGTGATCAGCCTCGCGTCCTCCTTGCGGAGCCGGGCCTTCCCGACCTCCGGCTCGGCGGTGGCGGTCATTCGCCACCTACCGCGTGCGGGGTCCGCTGCTCGATCTCAGGACCGGCGCCGGGCTTCATGCGCTGCGCGGCGTCCTGGACGGCGCGGACGATGTTCTGGTAGCCCGTGCAACGGCAGAGGTTGCCCTCGAGTCCCTTGCGCACGGCCTCGTCGTCGGGATCGGGTTCGTCGGCCAGCAGGTCGATCGCCTGCATGATCATGCCTGGTGTGCAGAAACCGCACTGCAGTGCGTGGTTGCTGTGGAACGCCTCCTGCACCGGGTGCAGCTTGCCGTCGCGAGCGAGGCCTTCGACGGTGGTGACCTCGTGCTCGTTCGCCTGGACGGCGAGCAGCTGGCACGACTTCACGCTGTGACCGTCGAGGTGGACGGTGCAGGCGCCGCAGTTGCCGGTGTCGCAACCGACCACGGTGCCGGTCTTGCCCAGGCGCTCTCTCAGGTAGTGCACGAGCAGGAGGCGGGGTTCGACCTCGTCGGCGTGTGTCACTCCGTCGACGTTGACCGAGATGTGCATGAACCCTCCCAGTGGTGGGGTGATCATGTGACGAGGGCCACTCCAGCCTCCTCCCTGTTCCCCTGTTCAACAACCCGATCAGCGGTGTATCGGTTCACCAAGATCGACCAGACGCCGGCCGGATCCGTTCCACCGCAAGGAGATGATCTCCGCGGCGATCGAGACGGCAGTCTCCTCCGGAGTCCGCGCGCCCAGGTCGAGGCCGATCGGCGAGGCCAGCCGCGCGAGGTCGTCCTCGGACACGCCGGCCTCCCTCAGGCGCTGCAAGCGATCTTCGTGGGTGCGGCGCGACCCCATCGCTCCGATGTAGCCGACCTTGAGTCGCAACGCGACCTCCAGCAGCGGCACGTCGAACTTCGGGTCGTGCGTGAGGACGGCGATGACCGTGCGCTCGTCGAGCTTGGACGATTCGCGCTCCAGGTACCGGTGCGGCCAGTCCACGACGACCTCGTCCGCCTCCGGGAAACGGGAGCGCGTCGCGAACACCGGCCGTGCGTCGCACACGGTCACGCGGTAGCCGAGGAACGAGCCGAGCCGGGCCATCGCGGCGGCGAAGTCGATCGCACCGAACACGAGCATGCGCGCCGGCGGCTCGAACGAGTTCACGAACACGCTCATGCCCTCGCCGCGCCGCTGACCGTCCGGCCCGTACCGCAGCACGCCGCTGCGGCCTGACGCGAGCATCCCGCGCGCGTCGTCCGCGACGGCGTCGTCGATGCGCGCGGACCCCAGGCTGCCCGACCGCCGGTCCGGCCAGATGACCATGCGCCGGCCGATGCCGTCCGGGTGCTCGACGACGGTCGCGACCGCCACCGGTTCCTCTGCGCGGACCGTCTCCACCACCTCGGCGAGCTGTGGGAACGTGTCGGCGTTGATCTTCTCGACGTAGATGTCGATGATCCCGCCGCAGGTGAGCCCCACCGCGAACGCGTCGTCGTCGCTCACCCCGTACCGCTGCAGCACGGGGGCGTCCGTCGCCTGCGCGAGGTCGTACACAGCACCCTCGACACACCCGCCGGACACGCTGCCGACCGCCTCGCCGTCCTGGGTCACCAGCATCGCCGCGCCCGCCGGCCGCGGCGCCGAACTGAAGGTCGCGACCACCGTGCCGACCCCGACCGTCTCACCGTTCGCCACCCGTCCGGCGAGGTCGAAGAGGACATCACGCACGGCGCACCTCCTTCAGCAGTTCTTCCAATGCGTGCACGCTGTGGCCGGCGACCATCGCGTCGACGTGCGGGAGCGCAGCGGCCACACCGCTCTGCACGGGCCGGTAGCCGGGTTTGCCCGCGTGCGGGTTCGCCCAGATGACCTTGTGGCTCACGCGCCTCAGCCTCGCCATCTCGTTCGCCAGCAGGGCCGGGTCACCGCGTTCCCAGCCGTCGCTGAACAGCACGACGACCGCACCGCGTTGCCGCCACTGCCGGTTGAACCACCTCAGCGCCTCGCCGAGCCTGGTGCCACCCTCGTAGTCCGGGATTGCCCGACCGGCCGCACGAAGTGCCCGTTCGGGATCGCGTTCCCCGAGCTGACGGGTCACACGGGTCAGCCGGGTGCCGATCGTGCGGACCTCGACGGGCATGGCACGGGCGACGACGTGCGCGAACCGCAGCAGCGAGTCCGAGTAGGCCGCCATCGAGCCGGACACGTCGATCAGCAGCACGAGCCTGCGCGCCTTCACCCCGCGGCGGCGATGCCGCGGCAGGGCGATCTCCCCGCCCGTCGCGATCATCGCGCGCACCGTGCGGGCCAGGTCCAGCCGTCCGCGACGGGCCCTGCGGAGCCTGCGCGACCGCCTGCGCGGCGGGAGGGGCCTCAGGCGCGCGATCAGCGGTGCCGCGTCGAACTCGGAGATGTCCTTGTGCTTCAGCAGTTCCACGTCGGAGGCCGCCACGCCGACGGTGACCGAGTCGAGCTCGACCGTCGTGCGCGGACGGGGCGGGGTGCCGCCGAAGTACGCGCGGAAGGCGGCGTCGTAGCGCGGCAGGTCGTCGGGGTCCGCGCACAGCGCGAGGCGCCCGGCCCAGTACAGGTCGACGTGCTCGGTGGCCCGCAGGAACGCCTGGACGCGATCGGGCCCGCACTGGAGCCCGGCGCCCCGCAGGACGCGCGTGAACCCCACGCAGGCTTCCGTCACCCCACAATTGTGCTCCCGATCACGCGATCCGCGTCCTCCCGGTACTTCAGGACGGCGCCGAGGGTCGTCGCGTCGGGTTCGGTGCGGCCCAGCGCCTGCAACGCGCGGGCCCAGTCCAGCGACTCCGCGACACCCGGCGGCTTCAGCAGGTCCAGGCCGCGCATCTGCCGCACAGCCTCGGCGACCTTGAGGGCGAGCCGTTCGTCGAGACCGGGCAGGGTGCGGCGCAGGATCGCCACCTCGCGGTCGAGCGAGGGGTGCTCCAGCCAGTGGTAGAGGCAGCGGCGCTTGAGCGCGTCGTGCACCTCGCGGGTCCGGTTCGAGGTCAGCACGGTCAGCGGCGGCGTCGTGGCCCTGATCTCGCCGAGCTCGGGGATGCTGACCGCGTTCTCGGACAGCACCTCCAGCAGGAACGCCTCGAACTCGTCGTCCGCCCTGTCGATCTCGTCCACCAGCAGCACGCACGGCGCGCTTTCCAGCGCCTGCAGAAGAGGCCGGGCCAGCAGGAACCGTCGCGTGTAGAGCGACGCCTCGTCCACCTCGCCCCGCGTCTCCAGCACGCGCAGGTGCATGAGCTGACGCGGGTAGTCCCAGTCGTAGAGGGCCTGCGTGGCGTCGATGCCCTCGTGGCACTGCAGCCGGATCAGCGGCACGTCCATCGCCTTGGCCAGCGCCAGCGCGAGCGACGTCTTGCCGGTGCCGGGTTCGCCCTCGAGGAACAGCGGCCGTCCCATCGCGATCGCGAGGAAGGCCGCCGTGGCGATCCCGTCGTCCGGCAGGTACCCCGCGCCGTCGAGCCCTGACGCCAGCTCCTCGGGGGACTCCATGAGCCTCAGGGTACGACTACGGTGGGCGGATGGGGTCGATCAAGAAGATCCAGGTGACGTTCGACTGCGCCGAGCCCACGCGGGTCGCCCGGTTCTGGTCGGAGGTGCTGGGCTACGACGCGCCGCCGGAGAGCGACGGTTCGTGGTCCGCGTGCGCCGACCCGTCGGGTGAGGGCCCGCGGTTCTACTTCCAGCGCGTTCCCGAGGGCAAGGTCGTCAAGAACCGGGTGCACGTCTGCGTGCGGGCCGGCACGGGGCTCGTGGGCGCGGAGCGCCTCGCCGCGCTGCAGGCCGAGCGCGCCCGGCTGGAGGCGATCGGCGCGGTCTGCGTGCGCGTGATGGAGGCCGACGAGGAGAACGAGTCCTGCATCGTCATGCAGGACGTCGAGGGCAACGAGTTCTGCCTCGACTGACCCTGGGACGCGGACCCCGGATCAGGGTCCGGTTCCGGGTGGTCACCGATGTGCCGGGGCGCGAAAACGGCGATCGTCGACGCATGACGAACAACGTGCTCAACGACGCGACAACCCAGGTCAAGAAGCTCCGACGCAGTCGAAGCGACAAGATGCTCGCCGGTGTCTGCGGCGGCGCCGCCAAGATGATCGGTGTCGACGCCGCGATCATCCGGATCGTCCTGGTGGCGGCGACGCTGCTCGGGTTCGGCACCGGAGCGCTCCTCTACGTCGCCGCCTGGATCCTCATGCCCGAGGAAGACGCCGCGATGTGATCATCGTGGGAAACCGGGAACACCGGGTAGCCGTTGCCAGGGGTGGGGTCCGGTGAGGGGCCGGTACTCCACCCCCATGGCGTCGAGCCTCGGCAGGTGGTGCTCCCGGAGCCGTTGCAGGAAACCGGGGTCCTTCTCCGCGGGGGACCAGACGACCTCGGCGAACGCGGCCAGCCTCGGGAACGCCGCGTAGTCCACCCGCCTGGCCGAGTCGAGGTGCTCGGTCCAGATGTTCGCCTGCGCGCCCAGCAGCCGCCCCGGCTCGTCACCCGTGAGCTCCGCGGGCACCGGCTCCCACGCGTAGACGTCCTCCAGCGTGGTCACCGTCCCGACCGGAATCGGTTCGTCGGGCGAGTCCGACTGCCGGTAGTCGAGGTAGACGTGCTCCTCCGGGCACATCACCACGTCGTGCCCTTCGCGCAACGCCGTGATGCCGCCCTCGACCCCGCGCCACGACGCGACGATGGTTCCCGCCGGCAGAGGGCCGGAGTCCAGGACCTCGTCCCAGCCGTAGGGCCGCCTCCCGTTGCGCACGAGGTGCTTCGCGATCGCCCGCACCAGCTCGCCGTCGTGGCCAGGGGCCTCGTCGCCGCCGAGCCCGATGACCTCCGCGGGGAAGACGTCCATCAGCTCGTCGAACACGTTCCGGTAGAAGTCCGCTGTGGACTCCTCCGTGTTGAGCACGCGTTCGTTGATGCCCCAGTCCGTCCACACGCCGCCGCCGTGCACGCCCAGTTCCGGGTACGCCGCGATCGCCGCCTGCGAGTGGCCGGGGATGTCGATCTCCGGGACCACCGTCACGTGCCGCGCCCGTGCGTACTCGACGATCTCCCGCAGGTCCTCCTGCGAGTAGAAACCGCCGTGCGGACGGCCCTTCAGGCCACCGGAGCGCCGGTCGCCGAAGCGCGAGTCCTCCCGCCACGACCCGACCTCGGTGAGCTTCGGGTAGCGCTTGCACTCGAAGCGCCAGCCCTGGTCGTCGGTGAGGTGCAGGTGCAGGACGTTGAGCTTGTGCGCGGACAGCAGCTCGACGTACCGCAGCACCTCCCGCTTGGGCAGGAAGTGCCGTGCCACGTCGAGCATCACGCCGCGCCACCGGAACCGCGGGAAGTCCACGACCTCGCACGCCGGGATGACCGACGGCTTCTCGCCCGCCGCCCGGAACGCCTGAGCGCCGAGCAGCTGCCGCAGGGTCTGCAGCGCGTTCATCTCGCCCTCGGCGTCGTGCGCCTCGATGAGCACGCCGTCGTCGGACGAGACGAGCCGGTAGCCGCCGGGTGGGCCGTCGACGAGGACCGTCTCCCAGCCCTTGTACTCGCAGAGCCTTCCACCGTCCACGTAGGACACCGGGCGCGGGAGGAGGTTCACCCCTTCACCGCCCCGGCGAGTCCGGACACCAGGCGGCGCTGCACGAGCACGAAGAAGATCAGCACGGGGATGGTCATCAGGGTGGAGCCCGCCATGATCGCGCCCCAATCGTTCTGGTCCGGTTTGACGAACACCTGGAGAGCCAGCGGCAGGGTCTGGTTCTCCACGGCAGAGATGATGAACGTCTTGGCGAACAGGAAGTCGTTCCAGGCGTGGATGAACGACAGCACCGACGTCGCGACCAGGCCGGGCGCGACGAGCGGGAAAAGCACCTGCCAGAGGAACCGGAACCGCGAGGCGCCGTCCAGGGTGGCGGCCTCCTCCAGCTCCACCGGCACCGCGGCGACGAAGCCGCGCAGCATCCAGATCGCGAACGGCAGGCTGAACGCCAGGTGCACCAGCACGAGCGAACCCAGGTGGTTCAGGCCGAACACCGGAACGCTGTCGCCGACCGACCGCATCAGGAAGAACAGCGGCACGGTCAACGCCTCGACCGGCACCATCTGCACGACCAGCAGCATGATCAGCAACGTCGTGCGGCTGCGGAACCGGAACCGGGTCAGCGCGGTCGCGGCCAGGAACGAGATCAGGATGCTCAGCACCACCACGATCAGCGCCACGACGATGCTGTTCATGAAGTAGCGCCCGAAGTTCGCCACGGTCAGCGCCCGCGTGAAGCTGTCGAGCGTCGGCCGCGTCGTCCACGGCACGGGGTCGGCCGAGATGATCTCGTCCTCCGGCTTGAACGCGCTCAGCACCATCCAGAACAGCGGGAACGCCACCACGGCGGCGATGATGAGGACGAAGCCCTCGGTCAGCCAGCGCCTCACAGGACCTCCCCCGACCGCCGCAGTGCGCGGAGGTAGAACATGGTGATCACCAGCAGCAGCACGGTCATCACGACACCGATGGAGGCGCCCAGGCCGTACTCCGACGCCGCGAACGCCTGCTGGTAGGCGTAGACGTTGAGCACGAGGTTGCGCCCGGCGATGCCGCCGCCGTTGGTCATCACGTAGATCTGCGTGAAGACCTTGAAGTCCCAGATGATCGACTGGATCGTCACCACGAGGATGATCGGCTTCAGCAACGGGAGCGTGACGCTCCACGCCGTGCGGAACGCCGACGCGCCGTCCAGTGCGGCGGCCTCCAGCACCTCGCCCGGGATCGCCTTGATGCCCGCGAAGAGCGTCACCATGACGAACGGGAACGAGCACCAGATCACCTGTGCCGCGACGAGCCCGAACGCCGTCCACTTGTCGAACGTCCAGGAGAAGCCCTGGATGCCCAGGACCTCGTTCACGAACCCGAAGTTCGCGTCGAACAGG
>JASLAV010000465.1 GCA_030146905.1 Lentzea sp.
GGCCAGAACACGATCGTGCTCTGAGTCGTTCTACCGGCCCTGCAGCGACTTGACGTTGTCGCCGAACGTCCAGCCCTTCGAGCCGTCCCAGTTGATCGACCAGGTCATGAGCCCCTTGAGCTGACCGCCGA
The DNA here is from genome assembly GCA_030146905.1 of Lentzea sp. The sequence goes on from JASLAV010000465.1 coordinate 132, forward strand.
AGCTGTTCCACGCCTGCCCGACCAGCGAGGGGCTCATGTGGCCGCCACCGGCACCCGGCTGGGCGGGCAGGCCGGGCACCTGCCTGTCGTAGGGCACCCTGATCGTGGTGCCCTGCACGACGAGCCCCTTGTCCAGGCACTGCGTCTGCGCGACGAACCCCTGCACCGTGCCGGCCTGGTAGCTGTCACCGGCACAGCCGTACATGGACCCGTTGTAGTACTGCATGTTCAGCCACCACAGACGCCCGTTGTCCGCGTACTTCTTGATGATCGGCAGGTAAGCGCCCCAGATCGACCCGTAGGCGACACTGCCACCGGTCACGTACGCGGTCTCCGGCGCCATCGTGAGCCCGAACCCGGCCGGCATGGCCGCCAGCACACCGTCGATGATCCGGACCAGGTTCGCCTGCGAGGCCGACAACCGGGTGATGCTGCCGCTGCCGACCAGCCCGGTCTCGACGTCGATGTCGATCCCGTCGAAGTTGTACCGCTTCAGGATCGGCACGACGGTGGCGACGAACCGGTCGGCGACGGCGGCAGAGCTCAGGTCGATTCCCGCCGCCGCACCACCGATCGACAACAGGATCGTGGCACCGGCCGCCTTCGCCGCGCACATCTCGGCGGGCGTGGCGACCTTGACGCCTACGTCCATGCCGTCCTCCCACAGCACGGTGCCGTCGGAGCGGATCACGGGAAACGCCGCGTTGATGACGTTGTAGCCGTGCTGCCCGATGCGGCTGTCGGTGATCGGCGTCCAGCCGAACGGCGGGTGCACCCCGTTGGACGCGCCGTCCCAGTTCTCCCAATACCCGTGCAGGACCTTGCCCGCAGGACGGGGTTTGAGCGCACACGTGTCAGCCGCCTGAGCGGCGGTCGGGACGAGCACGGTGCTCATGAGCAGAAGCAGGGCTGTCAGTGCCCTCGGCAACAAGCGGGCGGACATTCGCTCACCTCTCGCGTTCAGGCGGCGACCCTCCGTCATTGAAGCACGAAATGGTCCAGACCTCTACTTACAGTGGGCGTGGCGGGCGTGCAGTGGAGTCACTCCCGGAGCGATTGGGCAGCGGTGCGAACGGGGCCGACGTCTACTGCGGCAGTTCGAAGAGCGGAATCATCGACTGACACCTGGTCACGCCAACCACGCGGTGAATGCGCGAGCGACGGCGTGACCAGAGACGACGATCCTGCGGTTCTGGAAGTCCGGCACCCTCGACAGATCTGGTCAAGGGTGCCGCTGGTCGCTACCGATTCCACTGGCAGGGGCATCCGCTCGCCTCGGATCAACCCGCCGATCTGTTCGTCGTCCACGCCCAGGTCGAAGATGATGTCCAGGGGGTCGTCGTGCAGGCCTGGCGGTCTCGCCGGTCTTCCCGCGCTCGTCCACTGCGTCGCGCATCTTCCGCTCGATCTTGCCTTCCCATGCCGAGACGGCCTGGTTGAACAGCCTTATGACCTCATCGAGCACGTCGGTCGCCGACCGTGCCAGCAGCGTGAGCAGGATCGGGTAGCGGCTCTGCGGATCCCGCTGCAACGCCTGGGTGGTCGACCTGCGTCCGGCGGTGGTCAGGAACCGGCGCCGCTCAGCCGGAAGCACCAACAGCTCCAAAGCATCCGCGCCCAGGCCGCGCAAGACCGCCAGTGCTCCCCCACCGGGGCCACTCCCGCCGGGCAACCGCCCCGGACGGCGCGACCGTCAGGCCGCCTTCAGCGACCAGAGCGCCTCCTCCGACACCTTCCACAGCTGGGACGCGGCCTCCGGGGCCTGCGCGTAGGGCGCGACGCCCCGCAGGTGCGATCCGCCCTCGACAGGGGCGGCCTCGTTGCAGTCCTCGAAGTACCTACCGGAGATGCCGTCCAGCAGTGGCGTCGTGGCCACGACCAGGGTGGTGGCGGCGCCCTGCTCCGGGGTTTTCACCCGGCGCGTCGCGGCGGCGCCGCTCTGGCGGATGCGCTCCTGCATCTGCTCCGGGGTGATGTGGCGCTGGAGGTTGGTGGCGATGCTGCCCGGCATCAGTGCGTTCATCGTGATGCCCTCGGAGGCCCACCTGGTGCCGGCTTCCACGCCGAACAGGATGTTCGCGGTCTTCGACTGGCCGTACGCCTTCCAGGGGTCGTACTCGCGGCGCCTGAAGTGGATGTCGTCGAACACGACCTCGCTCATCAGGTGGGCGGAGGAGCTCACGTTCACCACGCGGGCGCCTTCTGCTCGCAGCGAGTTGAACAGGCCCAGCGTCAGGGTGAAGTGGCCGAGGTGGTTGGTCGCGAACTGCAGCTCCCAGCCTTCCCGCGTGCGGGTGAACGGGGTGGCCATGACGCCGGCGTTGTTGACCAGCAGGTGCAGCGGACCGTCCCAGTTGCGGGCGAAGGCGTGCACCGACTCCCGCGAGGCCAGGTCCAGCTTTCCCGCCGAGATCCGCTTGTTGCCGGTGGCCCTGGCCAGCGCGGTGGCCACCCGCTGGCCCGCGTCGACGTCGCGGGTGGCGATCGTGACCTCGGCGCCCGCAGACGCGAGGGCCCGCACGGTCTCGACGCCGATGCCGGACGCCCCGCCCGTCACGATGGCGCGACGGCCCGTGAGGTCGGCCGTCTCCGCCACCTCCAGAGCGGTGGTCTCGAACCCGAACCCAGTGTTGATCATGCCTGCACCTTCAGCGTTTCCTCGGAGACCTTCCACAGCTGGGCGGCGGCCTCGGGGTCGGCCGCGTAGGCGGCCAAGCCATTGGTCATACCCTCGGTGTGCGGAAGTGCCTCGTCGCAGTCTTCGAAGTAGAGGCCCGAACGGCCCTCGACCAGTGGTGACACGGCGAGCACCAGCGTGGTGGCCGCGCCCTGCTCCGGCGTCTTGAACCTCAGCGGCCTGCCGCCGCCGCGCAGCCTGCGCCGCTCGTCCAGCTCCTCCTGGGTGATGTGGCGCTGCAGCGCCGTGAGGATCCCGCCCGGCATCAGTGCGTTCATCGTGATGCCCTCGGAGGCCCACCTGGCACCGGCCTCGACACCGAACAGGATGTTCGCCGTCTTCGACTGGCCGTACGCCTGCCAGCGGTCGTACTCGCGGCGCTCGTAGTGGATGTCCTCGAACACCACGGGACTCGACAGGTGACCGGCCGAGCTGACGTTCACGACGCGGGCGCCCTCGGCGCGCAGCGCGTCGAACAGGCCCAGCGTCAGCGCGAAGTGCCCGAAGTGGTTCGTGGCGAACTGGAGCTCCCAGCCCTCCCGCGTGCGGGTCAGCGGCGTGGCCATGACGCCCGCGTTGTTGACCAGCAGGTGCAGCGGCCCGTCCCAGGCCCGCGCGAAGGCCCCGACCGACTCCTGCGACGCGAGCTCCAGCGGAGCCACGAAGATCTTCCGGTTGCCCGTGGCGGAGGCCAGCCGGGACGCGACCTCCTGACCTGCCTCCAGGTTCCGCGCCGCGATGGTGACCTCGGCGCCCGCGGCCGCGAGGGCCCGCACGGTCTCGACGCCGATGCCGGACGCCCCACCGGTGACCACGGCGCGACGGCCTGAGAGGTCGACGCCCTCGACGACCTGGAGAGCGGTGGTCTCGAAGCCGAACGGGGTGGTGATCCGCTCACTCATCTGGATTCCCCAACCTTGTCGTACACTGAAACGGAGGTTCCTCCGGTTCGAGTTCCACAGTAACCGGAGGACCCTCCGGTTAGCAAGCGGCATACCCGTGGGAGTGATGAAGTGCGTGCTGACGCGATCCGCAACCGAGGGCTGCTGATCGAGGTGGCGCTGGACGCGTTCACCCACGAGAAGGACGTGACGCTCGGTGCCATCGCCAAGAAGGCGGGCGTGGGGATCGGCACGCTCTACCGGCACTTCCCCACCCGCGAGGCGCTGATCGAGGCGGTCTACCGCACGGAGCTGGAGAAGCTCTGCGACGCGGCGCCCGAGCTGCTCGAGACGCACGGACCGGAGGCGGCGCTGCGGGAGTGGATGGACCGCTTCATCGCCTACGCGGCGACGAAGCAGGACCTCAAGGAAGCGCTGCAGGCGGTGATCGCGGCGGGCGTGAACCCGTTCGAGCACAGCCGCGCGAAGCTGAAGGAGGCGGTGAGCGGCCTGCTGGCCGCGCTGGGCGCGCGAACGGAGCCGCTGGACCTGATGGCACTGCTGGTCGGCGTCGCCCAGAACGGCGACCCCGATCAGGCGAAGCGGATGCTGGACCTGATCATGGACGGGATCCTCCACGGCGCGGGTCCTGGCGCTGCCGCTCGAACCGCTCCACCAGCATCGGCGCCTCGTTGATCAGGAACGTGTAGAAGTCCCGCATGTACTCGAGCCGGTCGTGCGCGCGGC
>JASLAV010000482.1 GCA_030146905.1 Lentzea sp.
CGGGCGCACCTCGACACCGAGGCGGTGCAGCATCCGTTGCGCGGCGAGGGAACCCGGCTGGTACGCGACGAGCGGGCGGCCGAACGACCGGATCGCCTCGCCGTAGGTGTCCGCGCGCACGAGCGTGACGCGGCCGGGGAGCTCGGCGGCGAGGTGCCGCATGCCGGACAGCACCAGGTGCAGCTTCTGCCGGTGGTACGGCCTGCGGCGCAGCGCCGCGGCCGACTCGACCAGCAGGATCTCGTCGTGTCCTGCGTAGAAGTGCGGGCCGAGCTGGTCGCCGAACAACAGCAGTGCGGTCACCGGCCACCGCGCAGGTCAGCGAGCACCGCCTGGGCGGCCCGGCGCCCGGAGTGCATCGCGCCCTGGATCGAGCTGGTGTCCCGGTGATCTCCGCACACGTAACGACGTCCGCCCGCGCGCACGGACTGCTTGAGCCGGTGCGGCGCGTCCATCGACGGCAGCGCCCGCGCGATGTCGTAGCGGCGCAGCACTTCCCACCGGCTGGTGTCGGTGCCGTACAAGCGGTCCAGGTGCGCCCGAACGTCCGCTTCGGACGCCTGCCGGAGCACGGTCGCCTGCACCAGCGGGGCGTGCGGCGAGTAGGGGCGCGAGACCTCCGACATCACGGCCGTGTTCACGACGGGGCCACCACCCGCGTCGACCACCAGGCACCCGTCGCGCAACGGAGATCGCGGCGGCCGGAAGTACCACGTGGTGACGCTGTTCCACCGCGGCTCGGCCAGCCCCGGCAGCAGCCCCGCCGCCGTCGTGCCGTCCGTGGCCACCACGACCGCGTCGGCGTCGACCCGTCCCCCGCCTTCGAGGTCGACCCCGTCGTCGTGCACGGCCCGGACCGCGGTCTCCAGCTGAACGGTGCCGTCGGGCAGCAGCGCCGCCATCGCCTTCGGCAGCTCGCCCATGCCGAGCGCGGGCACAGCCGCGCCACCGCGGGCGAAACTCCGCCACACCAGGTGGAAGAACCGCGACGACGTCCTCAGTTCCCGTTCCAGGAACACCCCGGACAGGAACGGGCGGAACACCGCCTCCACCGCGCGGTCGGTGACGCCGAGACGCCGCAGCTCGTCCCGGGTCGTGCGGTCCGGCGCGGTGAGCAACGGCCCGGCGGCCCCGAACGCGTCCCGCGCGGAGAACCTGGTGAGCGCCGCGAAGTCACGGGCGCCCAGGACGTGCTGGCGCACCACTCCGTCCCACGCGGAGGATCCGGTTCGCGGGTCGGCGAGCAGGTCGTGCCTGCCGTTGTCGTGCACGAACACACCGGACCGCAGGTACCGCAACGGGAACGGCCCCAGGTCGAGCCGTTCCAGCTCGGGGTAGGCGGGCAGCATGATCTGGAAGCCCCTGTCGAAACGGACGCCGTCGACGACGTCCGTCCGCACGCGGCCGCCCACCTCGTCGCCCGCCTCCAGCACGGCGACCTCCGCGCCCGCCGCGGTCAGCTCCAGTGCGGCGCTCAGGCCTGCGAGTCCCGCTCCCACCACCACGATCACCTGTCGACCGTATGGGCCGTCCGAGCCTTCCGCACGACGAGCGTCCACCTGCGCGAGACGTCCTAAACCGGACGTATTCGGCAGGCAGGCGGTCGGCCGCCGTACGATGCGCTTGACGCGCGTCAAGCAGCCGGCGCCGTGGAGACGAAGGAGCGCCGCGGTGCAGCCAGCGATCACCGCCATCGTGGACGACCTGCCCGTGGTCGTCTGGCGGGGCGAGTCGCGCGGCCGTGCGGTCACGTTCCTGTCCGGCGCCGTCGAACGGCTGCTCGGCCACCCTCCCCGCCGCTGGCTCGACGACCCCGGCTTCTGGGCGGAGATCACCCACCCGGACGACCGCGAGAACTGCGAGCGGCTGCGCTGGGGCACCGACGACTACGAGACGGTCTACCGCGTCCGCACCGCCGCGGGCGGCCTCGTGTGGCTGATGGAGAAGGCTCGGGTGCACGGCACCCTCCGCAGCGGCGTGCTGATGGACGTCACCACCCAGCACGCGGCGGCGGAACGGCAGCGGTTCCTCGACCTGCTCGACCGCGAGTCGCAGCGGTTCGACGACGCGGAAGACCTGATGTCGCTCGCGACCAGGCTGCTGGGCGAACACCTGGCCGTGGACCGGTGCGCCTACGCGCGCACCGAGGCGGACCAGAACCACTTCGTCATGAGCGGTGACTACGCGACCGGCCTCCCGCCTCTGCCCGGCCGGTTCGCGATGCGCGAGTTCGGCAACGGCGCGTTGACGGCCATGCGCGCGGGTGAACCGTGGGTCGTGAACGACTCGTTGAACGACCCGCGGCTCGACGCGGAAGACTTCGCCGCCTACCGCGTGACGGGCATCCGCGCCGTGATCTGCCTTCCGCTGTTGCGCGGCGGCCGGTTCGTCGCCGCGATGGCGGTGCACCAGGCCACGGTCAGGCAGTGGACGCAGGACGAGATCGACCTCGTGTCCGTCGTGGTGAACCGGTGCTGGGAGTCGATGCAGCGCGCACATGCGGACCGTGCGCTGCGCGACAGCGAGAAACGCCACCGGCAGCTCGTCGAACGCGCGACCGACGCGATCTGGATGCTGGACCACGAGATGCGGTTCGTCTCCGTCAACCCCGCGACCGGCCACCTGCTCGGCTACCAGGCAGGCCAGCTGGTCGGCACCCCGATCGCCGACCTGCTCGTGGACGGCCTGCCGCCCGATCTCTCGGCCTCCCAGGTCGTGTCGATGCGCCACGCCGACGGGACGGAGATCGCGCTGGAGCTCAGCGTCCAGCCGACGCCGACGGGACTGCAGGCGATCGGCAGGGACGTCACCGAGCGGCAGCGGGCCGAGGCCGAACGCGAACTGCTGCTGCACCGCGAGCACGAGATCGCGGCGGCGCTGCAGGAGGGCCTGCTCCCGCGCGAGCTGCCCGTGCTGCCGAGGCTCGCGACCGCCGCGCGGTACCTGCCGGCCGCGGAGCACTCCCAGATCGGCGGCGACTGGTACGAGGTCGTCCCCCTCGGCGAGACCAGGGTCGGCCTGACGGTGGGCGACGTCGTCGGCAAGGGACCGGCCGCCGCCGCGGTCATGGGCCAGCTGCGCAGCGTGCTGACCGGCTACCTGCTCGACGGCCACTCCCCCGCGGAGTCGTTGCGGCGCCTGGACATCTTCGCGCTGCGCGTGAACGGCGCGGTGGGCAGCACGTGCGCGTGCATCGTCTTCGACCCGGACGCGGGCGAGCTGTGCTGGGCGTCGGCCGGCCACCCGTCACCCGTGGTCGTCGACTCCGCGGGAGCACGCCCGCTCACCGAGAAGGCCGGCCCGGTGCTCGGCGCCGGCGGCACCGCGCCCCCTCCGCAGCACTCGACGCCACTACCTCCCGGTGCCTCGGTCGTGCTGTACACCGACGGCTTGGTGGAACGCCGCGGCGAGGTGCTGGACGAGGGCGTGCGACGGCTCACCACCGCCGTGAGCACGGCGGCGAGGCTCCCTCCCCCGGCACTGGTCCAGCAGATCGTCGACCAGGTGCTCGTCAACGGCCAGGCCGACGACGTCGCGCTGGTGGTGGCACGGCACCTGCCCGCCCCGCTGCACCGGCGCCTGCCGGCCGAGGCGCGGGAACTGTCAGGACTCCGGCGCGCCGCCACGACCTGGGCCGACGCCGTCGGCCTCTCCGAGGACGCGGTCTACGACCTGGAACTGGCACTGGGCGAGGCCGCCGCGAACGTCGTGGACCACGCCTACCCGGTGGGCGGCGGCACGTTCGAGACGTCGCTGGAGTGGAGCGGCCGCGGCGTGCGGGTGACGGTGGCCGACCACGGCCGCTGGCGTCCCGCACCGGCCGACAAGGGCGACCGCGGCAGGGGCCTCACGATGATCCGCGCGCTCAGCGACTCCGCCGACCTGGTCGCGAACGAGGACGGCACGACCATCCACTTCCACGTCCCCTTCCCACCGGGCCGGCAGGTCACCCCGCCACCGCCGGAGCGGGAAGCTCCGTCGGTCACCGGACTGACCGACGGAGGAGACGACCACGTGCAGCGCGTCCTGCTCACCGGCGAGCTCGACATCTCCACGGTCGAGGAACTGCGCGAGGCGTTGCTGACGCGGATCGACGTGGCGGACGAACGGCCGGTCGAGCTGGACCTGACCGGGCTCGACTACCTCAGCAGCTCCGGTGTGGCGCTGCTGCTGCAGGCGTGGAACCGCGCGCAGTCGCGGGGACGGGCGATGTCGCTGGTGGCGGCGGAAGGATCGGCGCCGGCGCGGATCCTGGACCTGTCGGGGCTCGCCCACACGACGCGTCGCTGAGCCTGACGACAAGCGCGGTCCACCACCGGGAACACCGTCTTCCCGGCCTCCCCCGAGGACCGGAACTCCTGCTGGACGTCGTCCGCCACCGGGCTCGTCACGGGAGGCGGCGCAGGAGCATCAGGGCGATGTCGTCCTGCTTGCCCTGACCCAGCTCGTGCAGCAGGCGGTCGGCCAGCTCGTCCATGTCGTCGGTGTGCGACACGGCGGCGCGCAGCTTCTCCATGCCCTCGTCGAGGTCGACGCCGGGGCGTTCCACCAGGCCGTCGGTCGTCAGCAGGACGGTGGTGCCGCGCGGGAGCGGCATCTCGGTGGCCTCCGGGCGTTCCAGCCCGATGCCCAGCAGCGGTCCCTTCACCGGGGCGTAGCGCGCGCCGTCGGCGTCGACGATCAGCGGGGGCACGTGGCCGGCGTTCGCCACGGCCATGGTGCCCGCCTCCAGGTCGACCAGCAGCAGGCACATCGTGGTGAGACCGCCGATCGGGTGGAAGCGTTCGAGCAGGACGTCGACCCTGCGCAGGATCTCGGCGGGGCGGTGTCCCTCCACGGCGTAGGCGCGCAGGGTGTGCCGCACCTCGGCCATGATCGTCGCGGCCTCGATCGAGTGGCCGCAGACGTCGCCGATGGCGATCAGCATCAGGCCGTCCAGCTCGATCACGTCGTAGAAGTCGCCGCCGATCTCGGCGTTGCTCTGCGCCGGCACGTACCTGGCCGTCATCGGGAGCTCCGGGTGGTGCGGCAGCTCGCGGGGCAGGAGGCTGCGCTGCAACGTGAGCGCGAGCGAGTGCTCCTCGGCGAACGTGTGCAGGCCCTCCGCCGCCAGCGCCGTCGCCTGGGCGAGCTGGCGCAGCAGGTTGCGGTCGTCGCCGCCGCTCACGGACTCCGGCTCCACCGCGATGCAGATCGGCGACCTGCGGAGCTTCGTGCGGGCCAGTGCCGCCACGGCGGGTGCGGCCGGGTGCCACGGCGCCGCCTCGGCCTCGACCACGGCCACGCCGACGCCGGGGTTCATCGACGACAGCCAGTCCTCGGCGGCGGCGTTGGCCGGGCGCAGCCTGGCCTCGTCCTGCCGGGCGCCCGCGGTGGCGACGCAGACGGTGCCGGACGAGGTGCCGAGCACGGCGGTCGCCTCGGTGTCGAAGATGTCGGCCGCGCCGATCGCCGCGGCCTCCACCAGCGCTTCGAACGTCGTCGCCGCGTTGATGGCGAACGTGGCGGTGGTCAGGCGGGTGAGCTTGGCTGCGAGGTGTTCGGCGAGGGCGCGGGCGCGGTGGTAGCGCAGGGCGGCCTCGACGTTGGCCAGCAGCTCGCCGGGGTCGACCGGTTCGGTCAGGTAGGCGTCGGCGCCGCGGGTGAGGCCGATGACCTTGTCCTCGGGCTCGATGTAGGTCGCCGACAGCATCACGACGGGCACCGAGCTCGTGCGCGGGTCTGCCTTGATCCGCTCGGTGACGTCGTAGCCGCTCATGTCGGGCAGGTGCACGTCGAGCAGCACGAGGTCGAACGACTCGGTCTCCAGCGCGGTCAGCGCCTCCGCGGCCGTGGTCGCCTCGACGACGGTGTGGCCGCTGCGGCGCAACCAGCTGCACGCGATGAACCGGCTCGCCTCCAGGTCGTCCACGACGAGCACCCTGGCCGGTCCGCCGCCCATGGTTGTCGGGTTCATCTGCCCTCCGTTCGGCGGACGGTGAGCTGGGCGTCCCTGATCGCGCGGCTCACCGTGGCGGGCGAGATCCCGGTCTCGTGCAGCATCGAGGCGCCGAGGCCGTGCACGCTGCGGGCGAGGCCGCCGGGGTCGTCGCCGCACACGATCACGACCGGCACGGCCTTCAGCTCGGGGTCCAGGCGCAGCACGGACAGCACCGCGCTGCCGCTCATCAGCGGCGTGTTCGCGTGCACCAGCACCAGGTCCGGCCGCCGGGTCTTCACGAGGTTCAGCGCACTGCGGCCGTCCGCCGCCTCGACGACCTCGGCGGCGATGCCGGCCAGCGCCTCGCGCAGCTGCCCCCGGCCCTTCTCGTCGCCGTCGGCGATCAGCGCGCACGCGACGGGCACCGGCGCGGCGGACTCGTCCCTGCCGGTGGGCAGGGTCAGCACGACCTCGGTGCCGGTGCCCGGGGTGCTGCTCAGCGACAGCGTGCCGCCGAGGATCTCGGCGAGCTTGCGCGCGTAGGACAGGCCGAGACCGGTGCCGCTCGCGCCGACCTGCAGCGCGTTCGGCACCTGGTAGAACTCCTCGAACACCCTGCTCTGCTCGTCCGCGGGGATGCCGATGCCCGTGTCGGTGACCACGAAGCGGATCTCGTCCTGACCCGGCTGGGCTGTGAAGCGGATCTCTCCGCGCTCGGTGAACTTGACGGCGTTCGACAGCACGTTGCGCAGGATCCGCACGAGCATCGTCTCGTCGGTGACGAGCGACGGCAGGTCGGGGACCGCGTCCACGACCAGCCGCACGTCGCCGGAGCGCAGCAACGGCCGCACCGACGACCGCAGCTGCGTGATCACGTAGTCGAGCGCGACGGGCGCCTTGCGCGGCTGCAGGCTGCCCGACTCGGCCTTGGCGGTGTCGAGCAGCTCGTTCACCAGCGCGAGCAGCGTGGCGGCGGACTCGTTGATCAGGTCGACGTGGTGGCGCTGGTCGTCGGTCATGGGGTCGCCGCCCGGTGCGCCGAGCAGGCGCGTGAGGCCGACCACGGAGTTGAGCGGCGCGCGCAGCTCGTGGCTGATGTTGGACCAGAACCGGATGCGCGCGGCGGCGGCCTCCCGCAGCTCGGCGGACTTGGCGTCCAGCTCCGCGTAGAGGGCGACCACGCCCTGGTTCGTCTGCTCCAGCTCGTCGGACAGCTCCTGGTAGAGCGCCACGACGCCGCGGTTGGTCTCCTCCAGCTCCGCGTTGAGCCGCTCCAGCTCCGCGCTCTTGGCCTCCAGGTTCTCGAGCGTCTCCAGCAGCTCCTGGTTCTGGGCGCGCAGCTCGTCGAGCGCGGTGGCGCCCGCGGTGCCGCGCAGGTCGCGCAACAGCCCCTCGTCGAGCACGACCGCGTGGTGCACGTTCTTCACCAGCGTCACGCCCGACGAGCTCATGACCAGCTCGTCCATCAACCGGCGGGCGGTGTCCCAGCCGACGCCCCTGCCGGTCACGCCCGAGGCCTGCCACGACAGCTCGACCAGCAGCGCGGGGACCGGGCCGCGGCGCAGCCGGAAGACGGCGGTCGTGCCGACGTCCTGCCGCACCAGCTCCCTGCCGACGTCGCTCAGCGCCGTCGCCACCCGGATCTGGTTCTGCCCGTCGAGCCCGACGGCCGCCGCGACCTGACGGCCGCGCTGGCGCACCAGGAACACGTCGCGCTCGTCGCTGATCGTCAGCCGCAGCAGCTCGGTCGCGGTCATGCCGGTCTGGCCACAAGCACGCACGCGTCGTCGTTGCGCACTCCTGCTTCCCGCAGCAACGTCGTCGCGATCAGGACCGGCTGGTCGGTGATGAGGTCGCCGCCGAAGTCGACACCCCAGCGTTCGGTCAGGCCGTCGGAGTGCAGCACCACGACCGCTCCTTCCGGCAACGCGTAGTCGAACGCCCGGATCGTACGGGCCTGGTGGCCCGCGACGCCGGGTACGGAGATCATGCCCTGCTTGCGGTCTCCCGCGAGGACCGCTCCCGCGATGTTGCCGAGCCCGCAGTAGCGCACGGTCCTGGCCGCCAGGTCGATGTCGGCGACCGCCACCGCGCCACCGCGCGTGCCGCGCAACGCCTGGTGCAGGCGGGCGACGAGCTGGTCGGGTGGCATCGGGGCGAGCTCGCGGAACAGCCGCACCGCGGTGTCGGACGCCGACGCCGCCAGCGGTCCGTGCCCCGACCCGTCGCACATCATCAACGTCAGCCGGTCCGCGCTCCGGCAGAACGCGTAGGCGTCGCCGGACACCTCCTCGCCGGTGATCGGCCTGGTCACCCCGGCGGCGCTCTCCACACCCCACTCGGGGGTCCAGTTCAGCACCGGGGCGAACCGCGCCACGAGCACCGTGCCGGAGCCGGGGCGCGAGGTCATGGAGCAGGAGGTGGCGAGCCGCGCCACCGCGCCCAGCCCGACGCCGAGCGTGCCGGTCGTGGACTGCCCGTCCTCCCACGCCAGCGCGACGTCCCGGATGCCGGGCCCGCGGTCCACGGCGACGATCTCCACGGCGGAGTCGCGCTCGCCGCGCACCGATCGGATCACCACGACACCCTGCCGGGCGTGCTTGTGCAGGTTCGTGCCGATCTCGGTGACCGCCAGGCCGATCTCCGCCGTGCGCGGCGCGGTGAACCCGAGCCGTTCGGCGAGCGCCGTCGCCGAACGCCGGATCCTGCCCACATGGGCGGTCTCCTCCACCGGCAGCCACATCTCGTCGCGCACCAGCGGCAGGCACGTCGCCGTGGTCATCTCTTCCACTTGACCACCGTCACGACGGTGCCGCGGCCGACCTCGGTGTCGAGGTCGAACTGGTCCACCAGGCGGCGGGCGCCGCTCAGCCCGAGGCCGAGACCGCTGCCGCTGCTCCAGCCGTCGGCGAGCGCCAGCGTGAGGTCGGGGATGCCGGGTCCCTCGTCGTGGAAGGACGCGCGGACACCCGTCCTGAAGCCGTCGCTCACCTCCTCGACGCGGGCGAAGCCACCGCCGCCGTAGATGAGCGTGTTGCGGGCGAGCTCACTGGCCGCCGTGACCAGCTTCGTCTGGTCGACCAGTGAGAGCTTGTTCTGCTGCGCGTAGGCGCGCACGAGCTGGCGCACGCGGACGACGTCGTCGTCACCGCTGATCACGACCTCCTCCGGTCCTCCGGACCGGGGCGGCATCAGGCGTCCCGCTGGAACTCGCCGGAGTGCGGCAGCACACCCCGGCGCTCGCGGCCGAGCCGCCCGAGGATCTTCATGCCGCGTTCGAGGTCCAGCGCGGTGCGCACGCCGCCCAGCGTGAGCCCGAGCTCCACCAGCGTGATCGCCACCGCGGGACGCATCCCCACCACGACGGTGTCGGCGTCGAACAGCCGCGAGATCGACGCGATCGTGGCGAACATCCGCCCGATGAACGAGTCGACGATCTCGACCGCGGAGATGTCGATGACCACGCCGTGGGCGCCGGTCGCACTGATCTTCTCCGCCAGGTCCTCCTGCAGCGCGAGCACGCTCTGGTCCTGCAGGTCGATCTGGATGGAGACCAGCAGCACGCCGCCGATCTTCAGGATCGGGACGCGTTCCATCAGCCGACCTCACGGCGCACGACGTCGACGCCCTCACGGCGCAACGCGTGCCGCAGGGCGTCGGCGAGCGAGGCCTTGGTGACGATGTCGCCGAACTCGATGCCCAGCGCCACGATCGTCTGCGCGATCTGCGGGCGGATGCCGGAGACGATGCACTCCGCGCCCATCAGCCGTGCCGCGACCACGGTCTTGAGCAGGTGCTGCGCTACCTGGGTGTCGACGGCGAACACACCGGTGATGTCGATGATGGCGTGCTCGGAGCCGGTCTCCACCAGCGACTCGAGCAGCTTCTCCATCACGACCTGGGTGCGGGCGGAGTCGAGCGTGCCCACCAGCGGCACGGCGAGGACGCCTTCCCAGATCTTGACGACGGGCGTGGTCAGTTCGAGCAGCTGCTCGGACTGCTCCCTGATGATCTCCTCACGGGCCCGCGAGTAGGACTCGAAGGTCAGCAGCCCGAGCGCGTCGAGCAGCCGGGAGAACTCGATCATCTCGCGGAAGAGCTGCTGGTCGTTGTCGCTCTCGATGAGCTCGAAGACCTGCTGCTTGAGGGAGAAGATGCTCGCCGCGGTCTCCGCTGGCGTGAAACCCGCCCGCACCCTGGACCGCGAGTACTCCTCCAGCAGCGACCGGATCTCGGCGAACTCCGGCCCGCTGATGTCCCTGCCGTCGTGGGCGGCGAGCGGGAGCAGGGTCGCGAAGAACTCCCTGAAGTCGGTCTGCAGCTCCGACCTGGTCGACCTTCCGCGCAGCAGGGCCGAGACCACACCCACCCACTTGTCGATCAAGGACTCCTCGTTGGTCCGCAGCAGGTCGGTCAAACGCCGGTCGTGCCCCGCATCCGCAGTCACTCAGGCCTCCAATGGCGATCAGTGTCGACAGACAGTAGCTGTGCGCCGTCCGGCCGCCCGACAGGTGGTTGTCGCGTTTAGCGGGAGCGCTGCGGAGGTACGTTCTCCCAGCGCAACCAGTGACGGAGAGGTACCTCTTGGCACCCGGCGACGAGCCCCCCGACAGCCCGCACGTGCTGGAGCTGAGCCACGACGTGGTGGACATCGCTGAGATCCGCCGGTGGGCCGGCTCCGCCCTGCCGCGACTGCACGAGGACGACCTGCTCGACGTGCAGCTGATCGTGACCGAGCTGGTCTCGAACGTCTACGACCACGGCCGGTTCCCCGCTCGCCTGCGGCTGCACAGGCCGACGCGGCAGGACGGTGTGAAGATCGTGGTGGAGGACGCCTCGCCGATCCCGCCGGTGCTCAAGCCGTCGTCGCCGCATTCCGCGCGCGGCCGCGGTCTCATCCTCGTGGACCAGCTGGCAGAGGATTGGGGTGTGACGGAGAACCCGTCCGGCAAGGCCGTGTGGGCCGTCGTGCCCTGTACGGGCGGTGCGTGAGAGGTGTTCGTCACCGCCGCCTGGGCGGCGGCACCGCCCTGATGGCGGTGAGGGCGTCGGACCTGCTCGGGTACAACGCCAGCAGCACGTCGACACCGGAGATCGCCAGCGGCATCAGCACGGCTCGCTTGCCCGCGACCACGGCGAGCGGCACGGTGCAGGCCTCTGCCTGCTGCCACACCGACGCCAGCATGTTGACACCGGCGGAACCGAAGAAGGTCACGCCGTCGAGGTCCACGATGACGCCCGCCGGCTCCTGCCGCACGGCGTCGAGCGCCTTCAGAAGAGGTGAGTCGGGTGTCATCCGGTCCACCTCACCCGTCACGGTCACGAGGGTGATCCCGTCGTGGTCCGTCAGGTGGGCGGTCAGGACCTCCACCGCTCCGTTGGACTGCTGGCTCAAGGGCGCCGCCCTCCCATCGGCACACCGTGAGAAGCGCCGACGCGAGCCGCTGCCCAACCCGGAGAACCTGTAGATGACCTCACATGGATGAATCGGTGTTTCGGAAACTCTTCACCACGCTATGCCCCTTGATGCCGGGACACAACCGCAGGGGCGTGTTCGCGAGCGCGTCGCGCGGGTAACCGCCCGTCATGACCGATCCGCTGAACCCAGAGGCCCCGCACGCGCCGAACACGCCCGACCTGAACGACGTCGAGGAACCGCAGGTGCCGGAGGAGGCGCCCGCCAAGCAGGTGATCAACGACGAGGGCCCCGAGGGGCAGGAACCGCCGGACTAGATCACTCAGGCACTGCTCCTGGTGAACAGTTCCACCGGTGTCCTCCGTCGCATTGCGACGGAGGACACCCACAGTCCAGGCAGTAATACAGCCCACGCCCACCACGGCGCGGCGGTGGGCACCAGGCCCCCCCCCACCGCCCACCCCCGCCCCCGGGGCCCGGCGCGGCGGGGGCGAGCGGGGAGGGCGTAGGAGGCGGTGAGGC
>JASLAV010000513.1 GCA_030146905.1 Lentzea sp.
GCTCGGACCCGCCCTCGGGGGCGAACGTCAGGCCGGAGCGCCGGCCGTTGCGGCTGAGCTCCTGGGCGAGGTCGATGTTGAAGGCGTCGACTCGGGTGCTCGGCAGGCTCAAGCCCGTGTTCGTGCCCTCGTAGCGGTCCGCGAGGCCCTTGGTGATCTCGGCGATCTCGCTGTGGTCGGCACTGGAGAGCGACAGCAGGCCGACCTCCTCGAAGCCGGTCGCCGCCAGTCCCTTCTGGACCATGGCGCCGATGCCCTCGATGGACCGCTCGCGCACCGGGCGGGTGATCATGCCCGCCTGGCAGAAGCGGCAGCCGCGCGTGCAGCCGCGGAAGATCTCGACGCTCATCCGCTCGTGCACGCTCTCGGCGAGCGGCACCAGCGGCTGCTTCGGGTACGGCCACGCGTCGAGGTCCATCGTGGTCCGCTTGAACACGCGGTACGGCACTCGGTCGCGGTTCGGCACGACGCGCTGGATGCGGCCGTCCGGCAGGTACTCCACGTCGTAGAAGCGCGGGATGTACACACCACCGGTCTCGGCGAGCCTGGTCAGCACCTCGTCGCGGCCACCGGGGCGGCCCTCGGCCTTCCAGTTCTTCACGATCTCGGTGATCTCGAGGACGGCCTCCTCGCCGTCGCCGAGCACCGCCGCGTCCACGAAGTCCGCGATCGGCTCCGGGTTGAACGCGGCGTGCCCACCGGCGACCACGATCGGGTCGTCCTCGGTGCGGTCGGCCGCGTGCAGCGGGATGCCGGCGAGGTCCAGCGCCGTGAGCATGTTCGTGTAGCCCAGCTCCGTGGCGAAGCTGATGCCGAACAGGTCGAACGCCTTGACGGGCCGGTGCGCGTCCACCGTGAACTGCGGGACCTCGTGCTCACGCATGAGCTTCTCGAGGTCCGGCCACACGGCGTACGTCCGCTCCGCGAGCACGTCCGGCAGCTCGTTGAGGATCTCGTACAGGATCATGACGCCCTGGTTGGGCAGGCCGACCTCGTACGCGTCGGGGTACATCAAAGCCCAGCGCACGGACGCCGCGTCCCAGTCCTTGACGGTCGCGTTGAGCTCCCCGCCGACGTACTGCACCGGCTTCGAGATCCGGGGCAGCAAGGGCTCCAACCTGGGGAAAACAGACTCGACACTCACACGACCAGAGTACGGCCCCCACGAGCGGGGGCCGAATCGCGGTGAAGATGCTCCGGGGCCGACCCGGCCCCGGAGCACCGAGGTCAGCAGACCACGATGTTGTACGGGCCCGTGTTGGCCTGGTAGGACGCGTTCTCGATCGTCACCGAGTACTCGATGCACGTCGAACCCGGCGCGTAGACCTGCATGCTGTAGCTCCACACCTGCCCGTAGTCGGCCTCGTCGGGGAGCCATGCCCCACCCGATGTCCGGATGAACTTGTGTGCGGTGGTGTTCGGCACCGGGTTGTACAGGCGCACCCAGTTGGTGCCGCACGACGGCGAGTACCGCACCTCGACGTTGGTCACCACGCCACCCGACGCGTCACGAACCGGGTGGCTCGCGATCGCCTGCGAACCGTTGGCGCATCCCGTCGTCGCGGGGTTGGTGCCGTGGTGCTGCGGACCCGCATGTGCGGTGCCCACCAGCGCAAGAACGGCGCCGAGTGTTCCGAGAACAGTGAAAGCGGGTTTCTTCAATCCGCGCATCGTGTCTCCCAGCTCTACCTCGTGTCGCCACGGTGGCGGCACAGCGCCATCGAACGGGTGGAAACAACCGAGCCGGAAGCGCAAACGGGTTGTCCGGACTGATCCGGACACGTCGCAGCTGCCTCGGCGGACAGCCTGGGGACATGGCGTCTGAGGACGAAACGCACCCTGAACAGCTGCACAACACGCGTGAGTTCGGTGAGGCGCTTACGCGGCTGCGTCTCCGCGCCGGTCTGAGCGTGCGCCAGGTCGCCGCGAAGATCGGTGTACCTCGCGCCACTGTCGGCGACTACTTCGCCGGCAGGTCGCTGCCCACGGTGGCGATGTCATCGGTGCTGCCCCGAGTCCTCCGCGAACTGGGGGTGACTGATCCGGAACCCTGGGAGCAGGCGCTCGCCCGCCTTCGGCGTGCACCTGGCCCGGCACGCGCTGACGCGGAGGCTCCCTATCGAGGTCTGGATCCGTTCCACGTGTCCCATGCCGCGTGGTTCCACGGACGCGAGCAGGAGTCCGCCGCAGCGGCCGACCTGATCCGATCCCGTGCCGGGACAGGGCTTCCCGTCGTGGTCACCGGGGCGTCCGGTGTGGGGAAATCGTCACTCGTGCACGCCGGCGTCCTGCCCAGGCTGACTGGGCGAAGATGGATCACTGCCACTCCGGGCGACGACCCGTTCGGCCGCTTGGCAGCGGCCATCACCGATGACCGGCTCGACGACGCCGAGGCGGCGCTGAGAGCGGCGCGTCCGCGTGAGCTGCTGGGTACAGCCCAGGTCGTGATCGTGGTTGACCAATGCGAAGAACTGTTCGCCGCCGACGGAGCGGAGGAAGATTCGTACGTCGCGGCTCTGGCGGCCCTCGCCGCTGTTCCGGACGTAGCCGTCGTCATCGTGTTGCGGTCCGACTTCTACGAACGTGCGATCCGTCACGAAGTCATCGCGGCAGCGTTGCGGGCACCGAACGTGGTCATCAGCCCCATGTCCGAAGAACAGGTGCGGGCGGCGATCGTCGGACCCGCTCAATACGCCCGTCTCTCCATCGACGACGGACTGGTGGAGCTCCTGTTGCGGGACTTCCACCCACACGGTCAGTCTGAACCCGGTGATCTGCCGCTGTTGTCCCACACGCTCCTGCAGACATGGCTTGCCAGTGACCGCCGCACGCTCTCCATTGCCGCATACCAGGCCACCGGCGGAGTGGCCGACGCGGTCGAGCGGTCGGCCGAGTCGGTTGTCGCCGCGCTGTCCGATGTCCAGCACGAGGCCGCGCGAGCGTTGTTCCTCCGGCTGGTGAGGCAGATGGAGGACACCGTTGTTTGCGTCCGTCGCACGGTCCGCTGGCAGGACATGCCCGCGATGGTCAAGGACTTCCCTGACGTGGCCGAGCGTTTCATCGCCGCCCGCCTCGTCACCGCGGTCGATGACACGCTCCGCATCAGCCACGAGTCGCTGGTGCTGGCGTGGCGCCGGCTGCACGACTGGCTCGTGCTCGACCGCGAGGTTCAGCGGGTTCACCGGCGCGCGCAGACCGCCACGGCGATTTGGGTCGAGAGCGGACGCGATCCCGGTTCCCTCTATCGCGGCACCCCCTTGGCCGAACTCCGCGAATGGGCGGCGGTCGAGGGCAGGACCGCGGAACTCAACGACGACGAACGCGACTTCCTCACGGCCGCAGTCGCTGAGCACGACTCGAACGTGCTCCGCGAGCGAAGACGGATTCGGTCCCTCCGCAGATGGATCGCCGCACTCGTCGTGGCCTGTGCCGTCGCGAGCTCCTTGACAGCAGTAGTGATCAGGCTGCGGGGCCAAGCAATCACGGAGCGAGACCTCGCGATATCCCGGCAGGCCGCACTGCGCGCGACCGCACTCGCGGACAGCGATCCGCCGGTGGCCGGCCTGCTCGCCGTAGCGGCGCACCGAGTCGCCGCCACGCCGGAAGCCCGCTCAGCCGTTCTGAACGCCGCCGCTTCCCCACCAGCGACCCGTGTCCGCGCCTCGGCCGGCACGCTGGCGGTCGCGGCCAGCGCCGACGGACGTCTCGTGGTCACCGGATCCTCGGACGGCCACATCAGGCTGTGGCGGCGGGACGGCGATCGGCTGGATCCGTTCGGAGACGCCGTCCGCGTGTCGGAGCAGTCGCTGTTCGCCATCGCCGTGGACCGGCACAGCCGACTGGTCGCAACCACTGGGCTGGACGGGAAGGTTCACCTGGTCGACATATCGGACCCCAGCCGTCCCCGTGAGTCTGCTTCGCCAGCATTGAGCGGTACCGGCTATGGCCTTGCATTCAGTCCGGACGAGCAGTGGCTCGTCGTCGCAGGAGAGCGAGGGCTGCTCGTGTGGGACCGCACGAACAGCGTTCCCGCCCACGTCCACGAAACTGACAGTGCGGTCAAGGCGGTGGCGTTCAGTCCCGATGGCAGCACGCTGGCCAGCGGTGGACCTGGTCGGCCACTACAACTGCGCACGGTGCCGGAGTTCGAGGTGCTGCACGACTTCGACGACGAGACGGGAACGGAGTCACTCGCGTTCGCTCCGGACAACCAGACGCTCGCCGTTGGTGCGCGCGACCGGAGTGTGCACCTGCGTGATCTTCGGACGTTCGCCGCAGCCAAGCCGTTGACCGGGTTCACGGGATTTGTGTACGCCGTCGCCTTCTCCGCCGATGGCACGTCACTAACAGCGGGTTCGAGCGACAGCACTGCTCGTGTGTGGGAACTGCCCAGCGGACGAGAGCTGGTGTCGCTGTCCCACCCCGGCCCTGTGACAATGGTGATCAGCACGGCAGACCAGCTCATCACTGCTGCGGCGGACGGACACGCCCGGTTGTGGACGTTGCCCGGCAGACGGCTACCCGGACTGTTGGGACCGGTCGCGACGGTCCTGTTCACGCCCGACAGCCGGTCGCTGATCACCGCGTCAACCGGCAGCGACGCGACTGGCAACTCCGGCGGCGGTCAGCGCTGGGACATCACTGACCAGCGACAGCCGCGTAGAACCGGACCAGCCCTGTCCTTGCCGGAGGCCCCGAAGTCCGCAGGTACCGCCGCGATGTCGTCTGCGGGCTTGCTGGCGTTGGGATCGCTGGACGGAGGCGTGGACCTTTGGCGGAACGGAACCCGAATAGGAAAGCGATTACCCGGTACGACGGGCGTGGTGCAAAGCGTTGCCTTCAGCCCGGACGGTCGTGTCATGGCAGTCGGTGGCGATGACGAGCAAGTACGGCTATGGAACGTATCTGTCCCTGAATTCCCTGAGCTCTTGTCCGTGTTGACGGACCCCTCAGGTGTCGTGTTGTCCGTGGGGATGAGCCCCGACGGATCACTTCTTGCCGCATCCAGCGCGGACTACGCCGCATATGTGTGGGACATCAGCAACCCTGTTCAACCGCGCCTGCTCCGCAAGCTCACAGGTCATACCAACTACGCGTACAGTGTGGCGTTCAGCCCGGACAGCACGCTTCTCGCGGTCGGCAGCGCCGACAAGACGATAACTCTCTGGTCCACTCAAGACCGTGCGTTCATCAAGAGAGTGGGACCGACACTCACCGGCCCGGGCAACTACGTTTACTCAGTCGCATTCACACCGGACGGCACTCGGCTGGTCGCAGGGAGCACTGACTCCACGGTGCGATTCTGGGAAGTCCAGAACCCTGACGTTCCAATGCCCATCACGACGTTGCGCACAGGAAGTCCGGTGTTCTCGGTCGGAGTCAGCCCGGACGGCAGCACCGTCGCGGCGGGGTTGTCGGACGGCACCGTCCGGCTGTGGCCCACAAACACCGACCGCGCAGTGGCAGAGCTGTGCGCGGTCCCGCGAACGATGCTGAGCGAGGAGGAATGGCGGACGTACATGCCTGACCAGGGCTTCGGCGACCCGTGCGATCCGGCGTTTCCCGACGGCGGCTGAGTCAGTCCAGCAACAACTTGCCCAGCCGCCGTGCCGCCACCACCGTTCCGGCCGCCGCCAGCACCGCGAAGTACGCGACGTGGCCGAGCATGCCCCAGCCGACGACGCCCAGCGTGAGGCCCCGCATGAGCTCGATGGCGTGGTACAGCGGCGTCCACATCACCACGGTCTGCAGCCAGCCCGGGTAGACCGACAGCGGGTAGAACGTCGTCGAGAACAGGAACAGCGGCAGCACCGCGAGCTGCACCAGGTCGAAGTCCTGCCACGACCGCATGAAGGTCGTCGCCGCCATGCCCACCGCCGCGAACGCGAACGCCACCAGCAGCGCCGCCGGCAAGGCGAGCAACGCCCACGGCGAGAAGATCAGGCCCATCCCCAGCATGACCGCCAGGAACCCCGCCGAGTACAGGCCGCCGCGCAGCAGCGCCCACGTGATCTCGCCGATCGCGATGTCCATCGGCCCCATCGGGGTCGTGAGCATCGCGTCGTAGAGCTTCACGTACTTGAACTTGAAGAAGACGTTGAACGTCGCGTCGAACACGGCCCCGTTCATCGCGCTGGCCGCGAGCAGCGCGGGCGCCACGAACGCCGCGTAGCTGATC